>CAJOMB010000071.1 GCA_905235615.1 uncultured Bacteroidales bacterium
CCGGAAACGGCCATGCAGAAGGCCCCGTGGGCGAACATTTCAATGCGAACCAGCGCTCCGGAAGGGCCCGTAATATGCTCCGCCACAATGGCCTCGTGGATGGCCTTCACCTGGGAAAGCTTAAGCTCCCGGGCCAGCACCACTACATCGGCCCACTGGGCATAGAAGCGGAGGGCCTCCACGTTGGAAATGCTCAGCTGGGTGGAAATATGCACTTCCAAACCAATCTGACGGCAGTACAGGATGGCGGCCATGTCGGAGGCGATGATGGCGTCCACCCCGGCCTCCCGAGCGGCATCCAGGGTGTTCCGGGCCTCCTGCAAATCCTCTCCGTACAAGGTGATATTGAGGGTCATGTACCCCTTGATGCCGGCCTCGTGACAGAGGCGCATCACCTCGGGAAGGTCTTCCCGGGTAAAGTTTCCGGCCGAATGTGAACGCATGTTCAGATGGCCGATACCAAAGTAAACGGAATTGGCACCGCCCTGGATGGCGGCCCGCAAGCAGGCGAAATTGCCCGCCGGAGCCATGATTTCCAGCTCTTCCCTTTTCATCAGTTCACACGGCCCACCAAAGAATCCGCAAAGCGGCGGAGCATCTCATACCCTTCGGGGGGCATCTGGGCATCCCGGGCGCAGGAAATGGCCTTCTGGCTGAGCCGGTCAATTTCCTCGCGAGCCGCTTCAGGCACGCCCACGCCCTCATAAATGGCTTTGACGCGGGCAATCTTGGCCGCCTGCTCCTCCGGGGTTTCCGCCGGCGCGGTGAGCGCTTCCACCAGCCCCACGGCGCCCAGCTGGTGGGCTTTCACCGTGAGCCAGCTCTTCTTCTCGTTCAGAATGTCTCCCCCGATGGGCTTGCCGAACACCTTCTGGTCTCCATAGGCATCCAGGTAGTCATCGGCCACCTGGAAGGCCAGGCCCAACTGGTAGCCATAGTCATAAAGGCACTGCTGGCTACGGGCATCGGCCCCGGCGATGAGGGCGCCCATCTGCGCGGCGCAGGCAATGAGAACGCCCGTCTTGAGGCCGATCATTTGAATGTATTCCTCCATGGAAACGCTGCTGCGCTCCTCGAAGTCCATGTCCATCTGCTGGCCGTCACAAACCTGGGCCGCCGTTTTGGAAAACAGCTCCAGCACCTGGGGAAGCACCTGCTGGGGGGCCTTGGCCATGCGTTTGAAGGAATCGATGAACATCACGTCACCCGAAAGGATGGCCGTGTCTTCATCCCATTTTTTCCAGACCGTAGGACAGCCCCGCCTCAGGGGCGAACGGTCCATGATGTCGTCATGGATCAGGGTGAAGGTGTGGAATACCTCCAGCCCGGCGGCCGGCTCCAGCACCTGCGGAGTGAACGCATGGGCATAGATTCCATAGGTGGTGAGGCACAGTTTGGGGCGGATGCGCTTGCCGCCGATGGCAATCATGTAGCGGAGAGGGTCGTAGAGGCCTTCCGGCTTGTCCTGAAAGCGGATATTCTCAAAAAGGGCGACCGTTTCCCGGCTGATGAGGGATTCCTGAATCATGTCTGTATTTTTGCCCAAAGATAAGCATTTCTGCGCAAAATTTTGCGTATCTTTGTACAATATGCAAAGCTCTGTTTTCCGTTCCTCCCTTGTGAAAAGCCTGGCAGCCGTTCTGTTGGCTGCCCCGCTCCTGATTTCCTGTAGTTCCAAGACGCCGCTGTACAAAGACGCCTCCCAGCCTTCCTCCGTCAGGGCCGATGACCTCATCGCCCGCATGACGGTAGAGGAGAAACTGGGGCAGCTCCTGTGCCCGCTGGGCTGGCCCATGTACGAAAAAGTGACCCCCGATCAGGTCGGGGGTGACGTCATGCCCGGCAAGGGTGCCGGCGTCATGCCCGGCGACGACCGGGCATCTGTCCGTATCTCGGACGCCTACCGGAAATTCATCCAGGAACAGCACGGAGGCATGCTCTGGGCAACGTTCCGGGCCGATCCCTGGACCCGCAAAACCCTGGAGACCGGACTGAATCCCCGGCTTTCCGCCCGTGCCTACAACGCCCTGCAGCGCTATGCCATCGACTCCACCCGCTTAGGCATCCCCATCATCCTGGCGGAGGAAGCCCCCCACGGGCACATGGCCATCGGCACCACCGTCTTCCCTACGTCCATCGGCCTCAGCGCCACCTGGGACACCGAACTGCTGGAAGAAGTGGGCCGCGTCATCGGCAAGGAACTGATGGCGCAGGGCGGCACCATCGGCTACGGCCCGGTGATTGACCTTTCCCGCGAACCCCGCTGGTCCCGCGTGGAAGAAACCTACGGAGAAGACGTTTATCTTACCTCGCAGCTGGCATCGGCCATGGTGAGGGGCACCTCTTCGCAGGGCGTCATCTCCACCCTCAAGCATTTTGTGGCGTATGGCATTCCCGAAGGCGGCCACAACGGAAGCCCTTCCCACATTGGCCCCCGGGACCTGGAGGAGAATGTGCTGCCCACCTTCAAGGCGGCCATCGACGGCGGCGCCCTCTCGGTGATGACCAGCTACAACACCATCGACGGCATCCCTTCCACCTGCAACGAGGAACTCCTGACCGGCGTCCTGCATGAGCGCTGGAATTTTCAGGGCTTCGTGGTAAGCGACCTGGAGAGCATCGACGGCATCTATACCAGCCACCATGTGGCAAAAGACCGGCAGCAGGCCGGGGAGATGGCCCTGAACGCCGGCGTGGACGTGGACCTGGGGGCCCACTGCTATGCCCTCCTCAAGGAATCGGTTGAGGCGGGCCGCGTCTCCATGGCCACCCTGGACCGCGCTGTCAAGCGCGTCCTTGTGAGAAAATTCGAAGCCGGCCTCTTTGACAACCCCTACCTGCCGGAAGGCTCGGCCGACGAGGTCCGTTCCCCCGAAAACCTGGCCGTGGCCGCCCAGACCGCCCGCGAAGGAGTGACGCTCCTGAAGAACAACGGCATCCTGCCCCTGAGGGCCGGGACACGCATCGCCCTGGTGGGACCCAACGCGGACAACCTCTACAACCAGTTGGGAGACTATACCGCCCCGCAGGCCCCGGAGAACGTGGTCACCATGCTCCGCGGGCTCAAGGAGGCCGGCGCCGCCGTCAGCTATGTGAAGGGCTGCGCCGTGCGGGACACCAAGACCGACAACATAGCCGAGGCCGTCCAGGCCGCCCGCCGCTCCGATGTGGTGGTGGCCGTGGTGGGCGGGTCATCGGCCCGGGATTTCCGCACCCAATACATTGACACCGGCGCCGCCGTGGTGGACCGGACCGCCGTTTCCGACATGGAGGCCGGCGAAGGCTTCGACCGCAGCACCCTGGACCTGCTGGGCCTGCAACCGCAACTTCTCCAAGCGCTCAAAGCCACCGGCAAACCCTTGGTGGTGGTGTATATCGAAGGCCGCCCGTTGGACAAGAGATGGGCCGATGAAAACGCCGACGCCCTCCTCACCCTCTGGTACCCCGGAGGCGAAGGTGGCAGAGCCCTCTCCGATGTCCTGCTGGGCCGATACAACCCCGCCGGACGCCTGAGCGTGAGCGTTCCCCGCAGCGTGGGACAGCTTCCCGTCTATTACAACAAGAAACTGCCCTACAGCCATGACTATGTGGAAGAGAGCGCCGCTCCGCTGTATCCGTTTGGCTATGGGCTCAGCTATACCACCTTTGAATATAAGAATTTGAGATTCTTCGCTGACGCTCAGAATGACAGGGAAGGTGCTCAGAATGACAAAGGCGGCGCTCAGAATGACAGGGGAGACGCTCAGAATGACAAGGGAGACAACAATGTCATCCTGATTGACAAGGGAGGCGAGAATGTCATCCTGAGCGACAGCGAAGGATCTGTGACCTTGTCCGTAGATATAACAAACACCGGCAACATGGCCGGAGACGAGGTGGTGCAGGTGTACATCCGGGACCTCACGGCCTCCACCGCCCGGCCGCGCAAGCAGCTGTGCGCCTTCCGCCGCGTGAAGGGAATCGGCCCGGGAGAGACCGTTACCGTGAGCCTGCCGCTGCAGCGCAGCGCCTTCGAGCTGGTGAACCCGGCCATGCAGCGGGTGGTGGAACCCGGAGAATTTGAGATCCAGGTGGGCGCCTCCTCGGAGGACATCCGCATCAAAACCATTGTAAATTACCAATAACCACATGAATATCATAACATTATTATTGACCATCACTCTGCCTTTCTGGCAGGACATCCACACCACATCCGTGAATGCGGAAACCCGGCGGACGGAAGTCGTCTACTTTGCTACCCGGGAGGATGCCCTCTCCAAAGGTTTCCGCAAAAGCGAAAACTACAAGAGCCTGAACGGCACCTGGGACTTCAAGTATTTTGAAGACCACCGCCAGATGGACATCCCCTCCTCCTGGGACAAAATTCAGGTTCCCGGCAACTGGGAAGTCCAGGGATGGGGCACCGCCATCTACACCAATATCCTGTATGACTTCTGCCCGGAGAATCCCGTTCCCGGTGTTCTGCCGGAAGCCGTTCCCTCCGCCCTGTACCGGCGCAGTTTCACCATTCCGGACCGTTGGAAGGGCCGCGAGGTGTATCTGAATCTCTGCGGCAGCAAGAGCGGCACCTACGTGTATGTGAACGGAGAGGAAATAGGCTACAGCGAGGATTCCAAAGACCTGGCCCGCTTCCGCATTACGGAGGCGCTCAAGCCCGGACAGAACGAGCTGATGCTCAAGATTTACCGCTACACCCAGGCCTCCTGGCTGGAAGACCAGGATTTCTGGCGCATCTCCGGCCTGGAACGGGACGTGTACCTCTCCAGCGAGAGCAGGCACAGCGGCTTCAATTTCCAGGTGGTTTCTACCCTGGATGCCGATTTGACCACCGGCCTGTTTCAGCTCAAGATGACGGCCACAGAGCCCACGGAGGTGTTCTATGAGCTGTTGGACAAGGACGGAAAGGCCGTGGCCGATGCCTCCTACAAGTTCTCCGGCCACATGGAGTCCCTGATGGAAAGGATTCCGGAAGTCCGCCGCTGGAGCGCCGAAACGCCCGAGCTCTACACCCTGGTGCTCCGCGTGAACGGGGAATACACCCGCTTCCACGTGGGTTTCCGCCGCCTGGAGATTGCAGAGATTCCCGATCAAGTCGGGAATGACGGGACAACCCGCATGGTGAAGGCCTTCCTGGTCAATGGCCAGCCCGTCAAGTTCAAGGGCGTGAACCTGCATGAACACAACCCCTATACCGGCCACTACACCACCCGGGAGAACATCCTGGAGGACCTCAAGCTCATGAAACTGGGCAACATCAACGCCATCCGCACCTGCCATTACCCCCAGCAGCGTGAATTCTATGAGCTCTGCGACTCCCTGGGCTTCTACGTCTATGACGAGGCCAATATAGAAACGCACGGCATGGGCTACGACCTCAAGAAGACCCTGGGCAACAAGCCGGAATGGTATGAAAAACACCTGGACCGCACCCTCAACATGTACTACCGCACGGCCAACTACCCCTGCGTAACCTTCCTTTCCTTAGGGAACGAGGCCGGCAACGGCGTGAACTTCTACGAAACCTACAAAGCTCTCAAAGCCCTGGAGAAAGACGGCCAGAACAGGCCTGTCGTATATGAAAGGGCGGAGCGGGAATGGAACACGGACATCATCAATCCCATGTACCCCGGGGCCGAATGGTTCCGCCGCATGGGAGAGCAGGAAAGCGGCCGTCCCGTCATCCCCTGCGAGTACTCCCATGCCATGGGGAACTCCAACGGTTCCTTGGACTGGCAGTGGGCGTATATCTATGCCCACAAGCATCTGCAGGGCGGTTTTATCTGGGACTGGGTGGACCAGGGCCTCTACGACAAGAAGCGCGGCTGGACCTACGGCGGAGACTACGGGGAGAACGCCCCTTCCGACGCCAATTTCTGCTGCAACGGCCTGGTGAACCCCGACCGGGAGCCGCACCCCGGCTTCTACGAAGTCAAACACGTCTATCAGGATGTGAGCATCCGCGCCGTGGATGCGGAAAACGGTCTGTTTGAAATCTTCAATCGGCACTATTTCACGGACTTGAGCCGGTACACGGTGAAATACTGGGTAGAACGGGACGGCAAGCGTCCCTTCTGGTGGTTCACCCACAAAAAGAAATTCTGCACGGCACCCCAGACGGCCGAGCAGTTCAAAGTGAAACTGCCCAAGATGAAAAGAGCCGGACAGTACCGCATCTTCTTCGTGGTCATCGCCTCCAAGGACCTTCCCTTAGTGGAGAAGGGTGCCATCCTGGCCTGTGACGAGGTCCTCGTCAAGGACACATCGGCCAAGAAAGTGCGGGAGGCCAAGGGAGATATCTCCTACACTAACGGAGACACCCAGGTGGTGGTGAGAAGCGCCTCCATGGAACTGGTGTTTGACAAGGTGGAAGGCTTCGTCAAGAGCTGGAAGGTGAAAGGGTTGAACCTGGTGGATCCTTCCTTCGGCATCCGTCCCAACTTCTGGCGCGCTCCCATCGACAACGACTACGGCAACAACGCCCCCGTGAGAACTCTCCGGTTCAAGACTGTGGAAAAGCCGGAGCAGGTGAGTGTGTCCAAGCAGGAGAATGGAACCGTCCTCATTGCCCTGAAGGGCAGCGGTGTACGGGCTTCGGAGAACTACACCGTCTATCCCAACGGCACGCTGGCCATCAGCGTCTCCACCGCACCCGGCACAGACAAAAACGTGGAAATCCCCCGCCTGGGCTTCCGCCTGAGAGTGGCCGGTTCTTCCTTCCGCTACTTCGGCCGCGGCCCCGTAGAGAACTACTGGGACCGCCATTCCGGCACCTTCAAACGCATCTGGGAGTCCACCGTGGATGAAGAATACTATCCCTATGTGCGGCCCCAGGAATGTGGCCACCACACGGATGCCGAATGGCTCTCCTTGGGCAGCTTCACGGTGGTGCGCGGAGCGGAGCCCTTCGAGTTCAACGTCCTCCGCATGAGCGTCGAAGACCTGGACGGCGGGCTGCAGAAATCCCAGACGCACCTTTGCGACGTTACGCCCCGGGACTTCACCGAAGTTTGCATAGACTACAAGATGAGCGGCGTGGGCGGCTACGACAGCTGGGGCTCCCGTCCGGAGAAGAAACGCACCCTCTGGAGCACGGAAAGCTACAGTTACAACTTCACCCTTACCCCTGACAAAGCTTCCAAGGCAGCCAAATATGAATAAAGGACTCTTTTATATGGCCCTCGCGGGCCTTCTGACAGCCTCCTGCGCTACGGAGGAGGCGCCTTTCGGGGCCCTTCCCACCCCGGAACAAACAGCGTGGCAGGATATGGAACTGAATATGTTCTGCCACTTCGGCCCCAACACCTTCACCGGCCTGGAGTGGGGAGAAGGAACGGAGGCCGAAGACCTCTTCAACCCCACGGACCTGGACTGCCGCCAATGGGCGCGCACGGCCAAGGCCGCCGGCTTCAAGGGCATCATCATCACCGGCAAACACCATGACGGATTCTGCCTCTGGCCCAATCCGGTTTCCAAGCACA
>CAJOMB010000072.1 GCA_905235615.1 uncultured Bacteroidales bacterium
CCTGTATTCCTCTTTGGGGATATAGCATTTCAGGAAAGGCTCTTCCGTCACGAAAGAGTCGAAGGGCAGTTCCGAGAGCTCTGCCGTCAGGATTTCCGCCATTTCCTCCGTGAAGGGAGAGAGGCGCACACATACCTCAATGTATTCGAAACTATTCATGGGCCGCAGCTTTTTCCTGTTCCCGGACCACTTCCTGCTTCAGGGATTCCCGGCGCGAAGCCACCGTAAGGCTTACTTCCTCCACCAAGGCTTCCAGACCTTGTGCCTGGGAAATGACGTTCTCATCCTGCAGCGTTTCCTCCGCTCCCAGATGGGTGACGGAGGCCGACAGTTGCTGGGCGGCATCCCGGTTCTGGGCCATGGCTTTTTCTATACCCACGTCAAAGATGTTGTGGATGGCGGTCACCAGGTTATATTGCGCCTCATCCAGCCTGGGTGGTATAGACGGGGACGTTCGCGTTTCTGTATTTGGCCTTGCCCAGGCCGTAGTGGACGTTGTCGAAGTCCGGTCCCCAGGCATTGACCCCGAATTTGATGAGGAGCGGGGATTTGAGTACGGAGATGTGGTAGCGGAACTCGTTCTCCAGATGCTGCCAGCCGCTGGCCGCCAGCTGGTAGCGGTCCACGTCCAGCACAAAGGGGAACACCTCTAAGATGGCGTCTTGCAGGATGCCGGACACCGACATCTTGTCTATATGGACATTGTCCTTGTTCTTGAACATGAGCATGCCGGCCAGCCGGCTCAGTTCCTGGCTTCCGTTGAGCATAAGGTCTTTCCCGGAGATGCGCAGCACCCCGTCCATGGAAGGCAGGATCAGGTTCATGCAGGTGTCTATGGCCGATGTCACCGCCAGCTCGCAGTTCAGGTCTCCGGAGAAGGATTTGAGCATGGGCATGAGGGTGTCCACCGCCGGCATCAGGCTGATGATCTTGTCGGCCGTGATGTCCACCAGGTTCAGGTTGAAGCCTGCCCGCAGGTCTTCCTTGGAACGGGTGCTGTAGAAGCCTTCCACATAGACGTCGCCCATGTTGGAGGCGGCCAGCGCATTGGTAATCTGCAGCGTGCGGTCCCGCATGGCGGCTTCGGCCGATGCCCAGCTGATTTCCAGCTGGTTATACAGGATTTCTTGGGCTTCGAAGGAGAAGTCCACTTCCAGGTTGGAGGGAAGCACGAAGAGCTTGCTTGGCCGGACGGTGGTGTCCGCTTTCCCGGAGGCCGATGCCGTCGCCTCGCGGGGCCGGTCCGGGGCCCTCAGCAGCTGGTTCACATCAATCCGGTCGCTTCTGAGGTCGGCCTTCAGTTTCAGCGGGCTGCGGCTCCGGCCCAGGATGGCCCGGCGCATTCCGGTGAGGCGCGCCTGGGCGCTGAGGTCGGATTCTCCGGAACGCAGCGTCACGTTTTTCACCGCCAGGGTGTCGTTGTCAAAATTCCCGTCGAAGGCGGAAACCGTGGTGCCAAGGGGCAGGGAAGGCATTCCTATATGGGCGTTCTCCAAAGCGACAGTTCCTTCCACATCCCATTCCCGGAAATATTTCTTGAGGGCGTCGGAGAGGCTGATTTTGATATCGGCCGATGCGAACTCGTCCTTCTGAAGGCTCTCCGGGCGGGCTCTGCGCGTGAGGCTGTCCCCCCGGGGCCTCCCCGTCCCGGCGCGACGCTGATGCCGCCGGGCGGTAGCGTCAAAAGCCAGATTTTCCAGGGAATACTTGTCTTCACCTATGCCGATATCCAGCCCCCGGCTCCGGGAGTTCAGGTTCAGGCGGGGGACCGGAAGCACCGTACCGGCCGGGTTTAAGCGGAAGTGCTCCGTATTGCCGGAAAGGCGCACGGAAAGGCCCTCCGAGTCCCGCATGTCCAATGCGGCCAGCTGGAGGGTTCCCACCAGGGCCTTGTCCTTGGTCTCTCCGCTCACATTCACCCCGCCGCCCCTTACGAACATGCTCTGATAGGTGACGTTGAGCGTATCGACGAGGGCCTCCATGCCTATTGTATTCTTCCGCGTGGAAACGTTCAGTTGCAGGGAAGGCAGGAAGGCGTCTATGCTGTCCTTGGGATAAAAGACCGTAATGTCTTCTCCGCTCAGCCGGCCTTCTATGCGGGCTTTCCCGATTTCACCGGCCGACAGGCAGGACAGCCGCGAAGTCCCTTGCAAATCCAGATTCAGGCTGCCTGTGGCGCTGAGCTCCAGGTCCGGAAGGAAAACCTGCACCAAGGAATCCAACCGGGCGGCCGCCTTTCCGCTGAGGGCAACCAGCGGGTCCTTGCCCAGGATATCCCGGGCACTTCCTTCCACATCCACCCGGGCGCCGGCCATCTCTACACGGAGCCGCTCCACCCGGGCGTCCACTTCCTTCAGGTCATCCGTTTGGGCACTCACATCCACGGCCAGAAGGCCCTTTCGGCCCATTCCCTCGTAGTCCACGGAGGCCGGGGGAACCAGCAGATGCGCTTTCATCGAGGGCAGCTCTCCCTTTCCGTATCGGCCTTGGGCAGCGGCATCCAGGCTCACGCAGGCATCGGTGTCCAGCTTTTTCAGGAAGTCAAAGTTCTTCCTGTATTCTTGGATGAGGTCTCCTATGGGGCACTTGTCAATGGCTGCCTGCACATCCAGGTCCCAGACGCCGGCCTGGGAGAGCAGTTCTCCCTTCCCTTTCAGTTCCAGCGCAGACAGTTTCACAAGAAGGTGGTTCAGAATCACTTCTATGGCCCCGTCCTGCCTTTTTGGGAAATGGGCGTCCACTTCCAGGCCTATGGGAACCTGAAGCCGTCCGAAACTGCCTGTCCTCAGGCGGGTGGAAGCATCGGCCGATGCCGTGAGATGCCGCCCGTGGTTTTTCAGTCTCAGGGACTCTAAGCGCATGGCCAGGGTGTCCTGGGGAAGGCGGCCGGTCACCAGCATGGAGTCGAGGGAAAGGACGGCGTCCGACTGGACGAGGTCCCGGGTGTCCAAGCTTCCTTCAAAAGAGAGGCGGCGCATGCCCATGAGGGCGTGGATGCTGTCTTCCGGGCTGGTGAAAACCACCAACGGACGGTCTTCCAGCTGCACTTTGTCTATCCGGATGGCCGGCGTCTTGCTTCCGATGCTGTCGGCCTTGGGCCCGGAGGGGCCGATGGGAAGGAGGTCCCAGTTGGCCCGGCCTTCCGGGAAGCTGTGGGCGAAGATGCGGGGGCGGCTCAGGCGTGCCCGGTGAATATGGTACTCGCCCCGCATGAGGGCTACATAATTGAGCGAAAGGTTCAGCTCCCGGGCGCTGCAGAGCGTGTCCGGTGCTCCGTCTTTTCCATAGCCCGTCCGGCCCAGGTTCATCCGGCGGCCCGGCTCCGTGAGAAGCGTGTCATATTGGGCATAGCGTTCATGCGGATAGGTGATGGAAAAGTCTTTGGCGTCAATGTTCAGGAAGGGGAAACTCTTGATCACATGGGCCCTGACTTCCCGGAAACAGACATCTCCCTCCACGAGTCCCTGGGTGACGCGGTTCACGATGCCGGTGAGCACGGAGGGCCTCAGGAGAATCTGGAGGGCCACCAAAAGCGCCAGCACAAGTCCTGCGAGGGCCATCAGTACGTTCCGTATGACCTTCCGGGCTTTCATCTATTTGAGGGCGGAAACGGCATCGGCCACGCTTTCAAGCAACCATTTGGGCGTAGAAGTGGCGCCGCAGATTCCAACCCGGTCCCGGTCGTTGAACCAGGCCGGGTCTATTTCTTCCGTACCACCGATGAGGTAGGTCCGGGGATTGGCGCGGCGGCACAGGTCGGAGAGGACTTTCCCGTTGGAGGAAGTCTTTCCGGAAACGAAAAGGATGACGTCATGGGCGGAGGCAAACGCCGCCAGCTTTTCGTGGCGGGCGGCCACCTGGGCGCAGATGGTATTGTGAACGATGAGCCTGGCTCCGCGGGAAAAGAGCAGCTGGCAGATTTCCTCGTATTCCGTGGGGCTCTTGGTGGTTTGGGAGAAGATTTCCATGGGCTGGGAGAAGTCCAGGCTTGAGAGCTTTTCCTCCAGCATCTGTGCATTTTCCACCACAAGGGCGTCTCCTCCTACCTGCCCCACCAGGCCCAGCACCTCCGCATGGCCCACCCGGCCGAAAATGATGACCTGGCCGTGGAGACCTTCTGAATGCATGCGGGCGTAGGCTTCGCGGATGCTCTTCTGAAGCTGGAGCACCACGGGGCAGGAGCAGTCGATCAGCGTAAGATTCCGGGAGTTGGCCTCCTTATAAGTGGCCGGCGGCTCCCCGTGGGCGCGGATAAGCACGGTCCCGCCCTGGGGTACCTCCTCTAAGCTTCCCACTGTCACCAGGCCTTTCTGCTCGAGGCGGGACAGTTCGGCCTCATTGTGGACGATGGCGCCCAGCGAATACAGGCGGTCTTCCCCGGAAAGATAGCTCTCCGCACGGGTGATGGCGCGGATCACTCCTCCGCAGAAACCGGAGCCGGGGTCTATCTCTACCTTTAACATGACAGGCCGGGGCTTTCCAGAATGCCGAATTTGCCTTGAAGCAGGCCCAGCATCCACACCAGTTCTTCGTGGAGCGTCATGTGGGTGTTGTCCATCACATAGGCATCCAAAGCCTGACGGAGCGGAGAGGTCTCGCGGTGGGAGTCAATGTAATCCCTTTCCTTCAGATTGGCCAGCACTTCCTCCATGGAAGGCGTCTGGCCCTTGGCGACCATCTCGTCATAACGCCTTTGGGCGCGTACCTGCTCATCGGCCGTCATGAAAATCTTGACCTCCGCATGGGGGAAGACGGTGGTGCCGATATCCCGGCCGTCCATGATCACGCGCCCCCCTTCGGCGAAGGTATGGAGGCGGCGGTCTACGTATTGACGCACAAAGGGGATGGCGCTCACCGGGCTCACGCAGGAGGAGACCTCCAAGGTGCGGATATCGGCTTCTATGCAGCGCTCTCCCAGAAACAGGCGGGTAAAGCCTTCGGTGTGGCGGAAGTGAAGGTCCAGCAGGTCGATGGAATCCTGCAGGCGGGCTTCATCCATTTTCCCGTCCTCCCCGACGAGTCCTTCTTCCAGGCAGTGGAAGGTGACGCCCCGGTACAGGGCTCCGCTGTCAAGATACAGGAAACCGAATTCGGATGCCACCATTTTGGCGAATGTGCTTTTTCCGGTGGAGGAGTAGCCGTCAACGGCGATGATGATGTCGGGAATGCTGTTCATGCTTTCTGTTCTGTCAAGATTACAAAATTAGGAAAAATTCACGATATTTGCATAAATTATATCGACATGAAAATTCTGATTGTAGACGACGAAAGGGCCATCCGCTACTCCCTCAAGGAGATTCTGGAAATGGAGGGATATGCGGTAGAAACCGCCGAGAACGGACTGGAAGGGCTGGAGAAGGCCCAAAAAGAGAAATACGACGCCATTTTCTGCGACATCAAGATGCCGCAGATGGACGGCACGGAAATGCTCTCCAAGGTGATAGAGGAGGGGATAGAGACACCTGTGGTGATGGTGTCCGGCCATGCGGACATCTCCACCGCCGTAGACTGCATCAAACGGGGCGCCTTCGATTTCATCGAAAAACCGCTGGACCTGAACCGCATCCTCATCACCCTCAAGAACGCCACGGACAAAGCCTCCCTTGTGAAAGAGACCAAAATCCTCAAGAAGAAGATTTACGGCAGGGAAATGGTGGGAGAATCGGAGCCCGTCGGCCATCTGAAGGATATGATTCAGAAGGTGGCTCCCACGCAGGCCAGCATCCTCATTACCGGCCCCAACGGCTCCGGCAAGGAACTGGTGGCCCAGAGCATCTACCAGCTTTCTCCCCGCTCCATGATGCCGTTTGTGGAGGTGAACTGCGCCGCCATTCCCTCCGAGCTCATCGACAGCGAGCTCTTCGGCCACAAAAAGGGGTCGTTTACATCGGCCATCAAAGACCATAAGGGAAAATTCGAGCAGGCCGACGGCGGCACCATCTTCCTGGACGAGATTGGGGACATGTCCCTGGCGGCCCAGGCCAAGGTGCTGCGGGTGCTGCAGGAACGCAAGCTCACCCCCGTGGGCGGAGACAAGGAAATCACGGTGGACGTGCGCGTGATTGCCGCCACCAACAAGAACCTGCAGGAAGAGATTGGAAAGGGTAATTTCCGCGAAGACCTCTACCACCGTCTCAGCGTGATTGTGCTCAAGGTGCCCGCTTTGGATGAAAGGAAGGAGGATATTCCCCTGCTGATTGAGCACTTCTCCAAGATGATTTCCGGGGAAAGCGGAAAGCCCGTGCGGGAGTTCGAACCCGCCGCCATGGCGCTTCTGAAAGAGCGTTCCTGGCCCGGCAACATAAGAGAACTGCGCAATGTCGTGGAGCGTCTCCTGATTCTCGGAGGCAGTCCCGTCACTGCGCAGGATGTAAAAGATTACGCGTTTTAACTATTTCACGCGCTGGCCGTAGGAGCGGTCCGTGGTGTTCACGGTGATAATCTCGCCGGTCTCGATGAACAGGGGAACCATAATCTTGGCACCGGTCTCCAGCGTCACTTCCTTCAGGGCCGATGTGGAGGCGGTGTTGCCCTTCACGGCAGGCTCGGAATAGGTAACCTCCAGGGTTACATAGGTGGGAAGTTCGCAGGTGAGGCAGCGCTCTTCGGGCTCCGTCATGAACATCATTTCCACGTGCTGGCCTTCCTTCATGAGGTCTGCGTTGTCCACCACGTCGTGGGGCAGGGTAATCTGCTCGTAGGTTTCTTCGTGCATGAAGTTGAAGGCCTCGCCGTCGTCATAGAGGAACTGGTAGGGACGACGCTCCACGGAGATGGTGTCCAGTTTCACGCCGGCGGTGAAAGTGTTCTCCAGGATGCGGCCGTTTTCCAGGTTGCGCAGTTTGGTTTTCACGAAAGCAGGGCCCTTGCCGGGTTTCACGTGCTGGAAGTACACCACGGCGCAAGGTTTGCCGTTGAACATGATGTACATTCCGTTCTTCAGATCAGCAGTTGTTGCCATAAAATTGGTTTATTTAGTTAATCATTCGTTCTAAAAAGCCCACAAAATTAACCATTTGCCGGATTTTCTGCAAATTTTCTTTCATCTTAGGCCGCAATGGGATGCATCCGGGCGGCGTAGACAAGGTCGAATTTCCCGGATCTCGGCCAACAGGTGCTCAAAATAATCCTCTCCCAGGAAGGAGCCGTTCTCCATCCGCTTTTTGTCGATGACGTAGCCCCGGATGGTTTCGTCGTGATAGACCACTTCCACACCCTAAGATTTGTCCTGAGCCTGGAATATGAGGAATTCGGCGGTGCTGTTGCGTATGGTGAGGTTCTTTTCCATAGCTGATTGCTATTTTGTGAGTTCCTGGTACATTTTGAAGAGGCGGGCGACGATGTCGGACTCGGTGGCATCCTTATGGACTAAGAATCTGTTTTTGCGTGAGCCAATTGTGAGCCAATTGCTACTTCAGCAAGCTCTTGAGATCAAAGAACATCAAGGCCGTTTCATCCTGGGGTTCCGGCTGGACGAGATACTTGAAGTCACATTTCTGATAGAACCCGACGGCCGAGATATATGCATCAACGGTTATGAACCTACAACCAGCTGAAGGATTCGAGATGCAGCGTGTCTGGATGTAGTTGATGATTTTTGTCCCGATGTCCTGACCCTTCATGTCATCACTGACAGCGAGACGGCCAATCTTCAATGCTGGATAGGAAGATCTGCGCTTGGCATTGGGAATCTTTCGGGAAAGGCTGTTCCAGATTTTAGGATCGACAAAATCCCTGTCAACCTTGTCGTTGAGCAGG
>CAJOMB010000073.1 GCA_905235615.1 uncultured Bacteroidales bacterium
CTTCCTTTTGCTGCTGGGCCTTGCCGCCTGCAGTACCACACGTTCCCTTTCGGAAGGGGAGTACCTCCTCAGAAAGAACACGATCGTCACGGACAACCCTGCCTTCCAGGTCTCCACCCTGAACTCCTACGTGGGCCATAAACCCAATTCCTATGTGCTGGGAGTGAATCCGCTGCTGTCCGTTTACAACTGGAGCGGAGACGGCTCTACGTCCTTTAAGCGCTTCCTCAGGAAGATAGGCTCCCAACCTGTCATCTACGACCCGGAGAAGGTGAGCCAGGGAGTGGCCAATCTTGAAAGCCACCTGAACTATATAGGCTTTTACGGTTCCCAGGTGAAAAGCGAGGTGGAGGTGAAGGATAAAAAAGCTTATGTAACGTATTCGATAAAGCTTGGTAAGCAATACAAAATCAGCGAGATAGAATACGATATTCCCAAGTATGGATCCTTTGCCCAGGAGTTTGTGCAGGACCTTCCCCAAAGCAGCCTGATTCCCGGAGAGTTCCTCTCGGAGGAAGCCCTGGAAAAGGAGGCGGAGCGCTCATCGGCCTATTTCCGGACGCTGGGCTACTACGGCTTCACCAAGTCGTTCTATGTCTTTGAGGCCGATACGCTGGCCCAGGACGGCACCGTCCGGCTCAAGGAGACCATCCGGGACTATGCCCTGGGGGACAGCCCTTCATCGGCCCGGATGCACCGGAAATTCCATCTGGGAGAGGTGCGTATCACGCATCCCCAGAAGCCCGGAATCCGCACATCCACCTTAGAGAACCTGAATATCCTGCGGCCCGGCCAGCTTTACAACGAGCAGGATATCAACACCAATTACAGCCGCTTCTCTTCCGTGGGCATGCTCACGGGCGTGAATATAGAACTGGACCCCGTTACGGACACGACCGTGAACTGTAACATCGGCCTGCGTTCTTCCCGCCTGCAGGGCTTCAAGGTGAACCTGGAGGCTTCCGTGAACTCTACGGGCCTGTTCGGCGTATCTCCACAGCTCACGTACTATCATCAGAATATCTTCCACGGGGGAGAGCAGTTCAACCTGGGACTCACCGGCAACTTCCAGTTCCAACCCCGGACCAAGGCCCATACCACGGAGCTCAATGTTTCCACGACGCTTCGCTTCCCGCAGTTTATCGGCCTGCCCAACCGTGTTTTCAAAGGTCCCAACCTGCCGCGCACGGACGTGACGGCCGCCTTCACCTATCAGGACAGGCCGGAATTCCGCCGCACGGTCATTTCCACCGCTTTTACGTATAACGGACGCATTGGGAACAACCTGTTCTACCAGCTCTCTCCGCTTAGGCTCAATGTAACCCATCTGTACAACATGGACTTGGATTTCATGGTCAAACTCGTGAAAACCAATCCCTTTGTATTCATGGCATACAATGACCGCTTTGACCTGGGGGTGAGTTCCATGCTTTATTACACCACCAACTCGTCGGCCGTTCCGCAGACGCCTTACCACTATGCGCGCATCGCGGTTGATTTATCCGGCAACTTCCTGAGCCTGTTTAACAGACTGCTCCCGGAAAAAGATAACCAGCACCTGATTTGGCAAACACCCTATGCCCAATATGTCCGTTTTGACCTGAATCTGGGAAAGGTATTCCGCTTTGGAAAGGAAGACAAACAAGCCCTGGCCCTGCACTGGCAGAGCGGCATGGCCTTCGCTTACGGAAATTCCACTTCCGTTCCGGTAGAAAAGCAATTCTATGCCGGCGGAGCCATGTCCATGCGTGGCTGGCAGGCCCGGGCGCTGGGCCCCGGCACATCTTCAGAAACCTACGGCTTTTCCATTCCCAGCCAGATAGGTGAAATGAAGCTGGAAGCCAATGTGGAGTATCGCTTTCCGCTCGTTTCCAAGCTGGAAGGAGCCCTCTTCGTAGATGCCGGTAATATCTGGGACGTGAGGGCTATCGACATCCCGGAGGGTAAATTCAGCTTCAGCACCCTTCCGGAAAGCCTTGCCATGAACTGGGGCTTCGGTTTCCGGCTCAACCTGAACTTGATTCTCCTCCGCCTGGATATGGGTATCCGTCTCAGAGACCCTGCCCGTCCCAAGGGGGAGCGCTGGGTCCCCACCAACGAATGGCTCAACGGTAATTACGGAGTCCATTTCGGAGTAGGTTATCCGTTCTGACGGATTTTTTATATTATCTCATTCTCAATGGGGATAATACTTGGGCCAGCAAGCTTCCAAATAGGCTTTGAGTACGTCTTCGTGCTTGTTTGGGGCCGGTTCGTAGAAGACCGTTCCCTTCAGGGCGTCCGGCATGAACTCCATATCTGCAAAGTGCCCGGGATAGTCGTGGGCATACTTGTATCCGTCGGAATAATGGAGTTCCTTCATGAGCTGGGTGGGCGCATTGCGGATAGGGAGGGGCACCGGCTGGTTTCCGGACTGTTTTACCTCTGCCAGAGCTTTTTCCAGTGCCATATAGGAAGCGTTGCTTTTGGGCGAAGAGGCCAGATAGACCGTAGTTTCGGCCAGGGGGATGCGCCCTTCCGGCATCCCTATCTTGGACACCACCTCAAAGCAGGCATTGGCCAGCAGCAGGGCATTGGGATTGGCCAGCCCCACATCTTCGGAGGCGCTCAAGCATAGGCGCCGGGCAATGAACAGCGGGTCCTCGCCGCCGTCAATCATCCGGGCCAGGTAGTAGATGGCCGCGTTGGGATCGCTTCCGCGGATGCTCTTGATAAAGGCCGATATGATGTCATAGTGCATCTCACCGTCCTTGTCATAGATGGCCATATTCTCCTGAACGGAAGAGGTAACCGTCTGGTTGTCAATTACAATAGCCGCTTTCCCGGCCTGGCTGTCCACCACCAGTTCCAGGACATTGAGCAGCTTGCGGGCGTCTCCTCCGCTGTAACGCATGAGCGCCTCTGTCTCCCGGAGTTCAATCTGCTTCTCCTTCAGCAGGACATCTTCCTTCAGGGCCCGGTCCAGGAGGACTTGCAAATCGGCCTTTTCCAAAGGCTTGAGAATAAAAACCTGGCAGCGGGACAGAAGGGGAGTGATCACCTCGAAAGAGGGATTTTCCGTGGTGGCGCCTACCAGGACGATGGTGCCATTTTCCACCGCCCCCAAAAGGGCGTCCTGCTGGGCCTTGTTGAAACGGTGGATTTCGTCGATGAACAGGATGGGGGCTCCTTTCTGCTGGAACAGACCGTTTCCCCGGGCCTTGTCAAAGACTTCCCGGACATCCTTGACCCCGGCCGTGACGGCACTGAGGGTGAAAAAATCGCGGTCCAGCGTTTGGGCAATGATATGGGCGAGGGTGGTTTTCCCCACGCCGGGAGGGCCCCAAAGGATGAAGGAACTCAGGTTCCCGCTCTCGATCATCTTCCGCAGGATGCAGCCTTCTCCCACCAGATGGCGCTGGCCCACATACTGGTCCAAGGTGGAAGGTCTGAGCCGCTCAGGGAGCGGAGGGAGCATCTGGGAAGTGGCCGACATTAGATTTCTTTGGAAAATACCCGGCGGCGGCGTTTGAACTCTTTCCGGTACAGGTTCCAGATATTCTGCACCTTGGCGTTGGATTCCATCTCGGCATTGGATTCTCCGTATTTGAAACCGCCCTCAATCAGGTTGGGGATGATTTCATTGAAGAGCATGGCATGCACACCCCGGTTCTGGTATTCCGGATCTACGGCGATGAGCATCAGTTCCAGGGCATCCTCATGCTTGATGTACATGGACTTCAGAAGAGGCCACCAGCCCGTGGGGAACAGGTACCCCTTGCCTTTTTTCACTGCGTGGGCTATCGAAGGCATGGAGATGGCCAAGGCTATGAGTTTATTGTCAGCATCTTCCACCAACGTTACGTATTTGAGGTCCAGAACACCCAGGAAAGTGTCCACATAATAATCAATCACATCCGGAGGGAAGATGGTGAAATCGTACAGCTTGCAGTAAGTACGGTTAATAAGGTCAAAAATTTTCCGGCCGTAATTCTCCTTCCTGACCACTTTCTTGGTAACTTTGCGGATATGGAGGTTGTAACGCTCCGAAATAAGGGCAGCAGCACGGCTCACCTTGTCCGGAACGGCATCGGGCACATAAATCCGATACTCCAACCAGTCATTGGCCTTTCCGAATCCCAGGGCCTCGAAATGCTCTCCGTAATAAGGATAATTATATTTGAGCATGAAGGAAGAAATATCGTCGAATCCTTCCACCACGCAGCCCTCATTGTCAAAATCCGTAAAGCCCAGAGGGCCGCTGATCTGCGTCATGCCGTGCTCTTTTCCATAGGCAATCACCGCCTCAATCAGGGCCTTGGAAACTTCCTTGTCGTCGATAAAGTCCATCCAGCCGAAACGGACCTCGGCATGGTTCCAGTCCCGGTTGGCTATCTCGTTGATGATGGCGATAACGCGGCCTACTACTTTCCCGTCCTTGCAGGCCAGGAATTTGCGGTTTTGGGAATACTTTCCCATAGGATTCCTGGTCTCATCCAAGGTGGAAAGCTCATCCAGATAGAGATTGGGCACGTAGTGAGGACAATCTTTGTACAAGTCCAAAGGGAACTTGACGAAAGCCTTGAGGTCGGCCTTGGTTTCTACGGTCTTTATGCATACAGACATAGGGTTGGGTTTTAGTTATAACTCACAAATATAAGCAATTTTGGTCAAAAAAAATTACTGAACTTCCGTAAGGGAAACAACCAAGGTGACGGAATAGGGCTCCTCGTTGTAAACCAGGCTGGCGGCAGCATCCATGATGCAGGTGCTGCCGGAGAAGTTCAAACTGCCGGAAATCTTTCCTCCGGAGAGGATGGGGATGTCTTCCTGAGAGAAAGAAAAGGTGAAATTGGATCCATTGAGGTTCAGGTCGGCATAGAAAGGATCTACATCGGCAAATTCCACCACAAGGGAACCGGCGGAAGTCATGCAGATTTCCTGCACGTCGTAGTAGCTGATTTTTTCCAGATCCTCATCCGAAATTTCGAGTCCTATCCGCTTGGCAAAATCGGCGAATTCCTTGAAGTCCAGTTTATTGAACATCTTATCCCCTTCAACGGTGCTCCCATCCTTCATCTTGCCGGAAATGCCGATAATAATCTTGGAGATGGTCCAGTTGCGGCATGCGTTCACAGCAGACTGGTCTTTGGCAGATGAACGGGTAACCGTAGCCTGCACCTCAATGGTGGAGCCGCCGGCGACGGAAGGATTGATGCTTACTTTATTGCCGTCAACCTTCATGCTTCCCAGTCCGTCCAGGTTGAAAGTCCCGTTGGAATAAGTATATTTCCCGTACAGGATACTGGCACCGGCAGAAGTCTTGGACAAGGTATATTCGGCAATATAACGGCTGGCTTCCGTGAGTTCGATGGACTGGAATGAGTAGGCTCCCATCTCAACGGGCGAGGAGAATTGGATGAGCTGGGCCAGTTCCTGAGTGGCCGGAGCCTCCGGATTCGTGGAATTGTCCTTGTTGTTGCAGGAAATGGCCAGAAGAGCGGCCAGTCCCATTACATAAACGAAAACTTTCTTCATGGCGATGTGAGTTTAGAACAAACGTACAAATACATTCAATTTAAGCATGGGGAGGACAGGGAAGGCTGAAATTTTGTCCACCCAGCCGTTGTCCACTTGTTTCCCGTCTTTGTCGGAGAGGCTCTGGCTGGTAAGAACCACCGGCTGGGCCTTGCCCTCCAGATTTACATAGTTGTAAGTCTGGAGTTTTGTTCCGCCGGTTATGAGGGCCCCCAGATCGAAGCTTACCCGCACCCGGCTGTCCGGTTTGATGGCACGGCCAAAGCCGATGCCCACGTAAGGCACTACCGAGCCTATCTTGGCATCTATGCTGACAATGCCATTCGGGTCTGTGGATACCTTCGTATTGTTGTATGAAATAGCCAAGGTGGCATAATCGGCCGGATCCAGTTGTTTGCTCAAGTCTGCCTGGGCATTCAAGTATTTACCGGCCCCGAAGTAGGCGCCTACCGTAAAATGAAAGGGCGTCTTCTTCCCGGGAAACACATCAAAAAGAAGCTTTCCGGTGCCCCCTTTCCACATCGTGGCAGAGAAAGGGACTTTGTCCAGCTGCTTCGTCTGCCCGCCAACCTCCACGGAGCCCAGGTTGACATCCTGTTTGTACGTATAAGGAAAGATGGAATAACCGGCGCGGGCCTGCACATAGGGAGAGACGGGAAGGGCCGCTTCCAGCCCGATTCCATCCAATCCCAAAGTAATTCCCAAAGCCAGGTGGTTGGCCATTTGACTGTCTTGAGCCCGGGAGGTGAAACCAGCCAGGGCAACAGTCAGAACAATGGTAAAAGTCTTTTTCATGGTGGTTAATGTCAATTATTAATTATTTATTCTATAAAAATTAAATGATAAATCACAGATTTACAATAAGCCAGGCCAAATAAGCCGCCCAAATCAGAAGGAACAGCACTCCGTCCAGCCGGTCAAGCACATTTTTCCTGCCCACAAAGCACGCCGTAAGAAGAACCAGCGTGCTCAACAGCAGCACGCCCAGGTCTGCAAGGGATATCCCCACGAAGGAGAGGGGATGGATGAGGGCCGATCCTCCCAGAATAAGGAGAATGTTGAAAATGTTGGAGCCGATGATATTTCCCAGCGCCAGCTGCCCCTTTTTCCTGGCGGCGGCCGCCACACAGGTGGCCAGTTCGGGCATGGAGGTGCCGCCGGCCAGGATGGTGACAGCGATGAACTTGTCACTTATGCCCAGGGCATGGGCAATGCCCACGGCGGAATCCACAAAGAGTTTTCCGCCGAAAACAAGGCCGGCCAGACCGCCCAGAATCATCAGGAGGGCCAGCCAGAACTTCATCGGAGGAGTGTCATCGGCCTTCATGTCCTCCGGCTTGCCGGAAGTAAAAGCCTGCCATATATAGAGGATGAACACCGCCAGGAGGATGGCGCCGTCCATGCGGGTGAGGCCGTCCGTACCCAGGCCGAAAAGGGTGCTTTTGAAGCCCAGGGCTATCAGCAGTGTCACAATCAGGATGTTCATGGGAATATCTTTCCGGCGGTTATCCGGAGTGATGGCCATGGGGAGAAGAAGGGCCGTGAGGCCCAGGATGAGCAGGGTATTGAAAATATTGGAGCCGATGACATTGCCCACGGAGATGTCGGCATTCCCTTCGAAGGCGCCGATAAAGCTCACCACCATCTCCGGGGCCGATGTGCCCATTCCTACGATGGTAAGGCCTATCACGAACTCGCTGAGTCCGAAACGGCGGGCGATGGCCGATGCTCCGTCCACCAGATAATCGGCCCCGAACACGACGAGGGCCAGCCCTATGAACAGCAGCAGAATCTGAACAATCATTTCACAGTCTGGGTTTACCGTACAAAATTAGCAATTCTTGGAGAATTTGCCTACATTTGTATGTGCTGAAACCTTAAACCTTTTTTTTACATAACGGCCCTGCTGGGAACCCTGCTGCTTTGTACAGCCTGCCCTCCCAAACCGGAGCCCGACATCCCTCCGGAGCCTGAGAAGAAGGATCCCGTGCTGGCTGTAACGGTTCCGGGGGCCTACGGAGTTCCCGGAGGAAACCAGGTTTACAATCCGGACCGGCATCAGCTTTCCGTGCTGGAATGCCAGGACGGGACGCTCCTTTTCCGTTTCATGGACGTGGGGGAGAGGAAGGTGCTGAGCATCGGAAATCTGCCCTCCGCCATGCAGGAAGGACAACAGCTGGAACTGCATTACCGG
>CAJOMB010000074.1 GCA_905235615.1 uncultured Bacteroidales bacterium
TAGTAGTTAAACATTATTTTTTGAGCCTTTCCGGGGAACATAAAAATGCGCGCCCGGAAAAAAGCGCGCAAATATAAGGATAATTATTTGATTTTACAAGAGTTTCTTCTTTTTGAAGACATACCAGATGCCCAGGCAGCTGAAAATCATCACGCCGGTGATAATCACCCAGTTCCAGATGTTCACGTTGGGATTGTCGGCATTGATCATGGGAAGGCGTACGTTCATCCCGTAGAAACCGGCGATGAGGGTGGGCGGCATCAGGAAGACGCTCACCACCGTGAACACCTTCATGATTTTGTTCTGTTCCAGGTTGATAAGACCCACCACGGTGTCTTGCAGGTATTCCAGACGCTCGAAGCAGAAGTTGGTGTGGCTCAGGAGGGAAGTGATATCCTGCAGGAGCACGTTGAGGCGGTTCTCCAAACTGCGCGGCACCTTGGTGGAGCGCATGAGGTTGGAGATGAGCCGCTGCTTGTCCACCACGTTCTCGCGGACGATCATGGTGTTTTCCTGCATCTGGGAAATGTCAATCAGGAGTTCCTGGTCTATGTCTTCCTGGTCGTTGATCTGCTTGGCGTACTGGGAAATCTCCTTGGACAGGAGCTCGATCATATCGGCATCCAGATCTACACGTTGGTCCAGGATGCTGGCGAAAACGCTGAAGCCGGAGGGGTATTGCCGCGGATTCACCTGCAGGCGGCGCTGCAGTTCCGTGAAAGAGCGCAGCGGCACCTCGCGCAGGGTGGCCAGGGTATCGTCCACGATGGTGAACGACACGGCCTGCATCATGTATTCTTCCGGGCCCGGGGTAAGGAAGTTGGTGTTGGCGAAGATGGCGTCGTCCGTCTCGAAATAACGGGACGAAGACTCAATTTCCTCCGCCTGTGCACGGCTTTGGATTTCCGTGCCCATGAAGCCTTCCACGGCACGTTTTTCTGCCCCGGTGGGTTGCACCAGATCTATCCAGACCGTATCCTCGAGCTTGATGTTCTGGAAGTCTTTCTCCGACTGGGAGAGGAAAATTTTTCCGTTTTCTTTGTAGAAGATACTCAGCATATCTCTTTTCTGTTTTAGATCCGGGCCAGTCGCACCGGATGGATTAACGTATATGAACCAGCTGACATTACGGAAAAGTCAGCCTGCAAAAATACTCATATTTCCTGAAAAAGCAAGCAGTTTTCTGGATTTTCTTACGCCAGGTATTCCGTGGGATCGAAGCCTTCGAGGGCCTCCTTGCGCTCCACGCAGGTGCCGCACTTGCCGCAGTGCTTCTCGCCGCCCTTGTAGCAGGAATAGGTGAGGGAATAGTCCAGGCCCAGGGCCTTGCCGCGAAGGGCGATGTCCCGCTTGGTGATGTTGCAGTACGGAGAAATCAGCTTCACGCCGTTGTAGGTGCCGGCCTCCACGGCGGCGGCGAAGGCGTCGATAAACGCCGGCCGGCAGTCCGGATAGATGGCATGGTCTCCGCTGTGGTTGGCCAGCATCACGGCATCCAGCTCGTAACTCTCCGCCAGACCGGCCGCCACCGCCAGCATGATGCCGTTGCGGAAGGGCACCACGGTGCTTTTCATATTTTCATCGGCATAAGAGCCTTCGGGAATCTCTCCCCCGCTCTGGAGCAGGTCGCTCTTGAAATACTGGCCGATAAAACCCAGCGGAATAATGAGATGCCTGATCCCCAGCCGCCGGCAGTTCTCCCTGGCACAGGCAATTTCCCGCGCATTGTGCTTGGAGCCGTAGTCGAAGGTAACGGCCAGCGCAATGCTGTCCTTATACTCATACAGCAGGGTGGTGCTGTCCAGCCCGCCGGAATAAATCAATACGCTTTTCATAGAATCTTCATCATATCGTCAACGGCCGTGCGGGCGCTGCCCACGGCCTCCACCACCGTCTTGGGGCCCAGACAGAAGTCTCCGGCCACCCAGACATTCTTGAGGCCTTCCACCTTCTGCCCTTCGGAAAGGACCGGCCAGCCCCATTCGTTCAATACCACGGGCGCATCTCCGAACAGCCTGAAATCCGGCTGCTCGCTGATGGCCGTCAGCAGCGTGTCGCACTCCACAAAGTGGTCCGTGCCCTCGATGATGCGCGTCACCACGCGGCCCCCGTCCTCCGGCACCACGTTCTCGCAGTCGCGGAACACCACGCCGCCCTCCTTCACCTCCACCGGCGCCTGGAATACCTTGAAGCGGACGCCATCGGCCTTGGCCTCCTCCACTTCCAGCGGATTGGCGGGCATGTTTTCAAAGGTCTTGCGGTAGTACACCCAGGTTTCGGCGCCCTGGCGGACGGCCGTGCGGCAGGCATCCATGGCCACGTTTCCGCCGCCAATCACGATTACCTTTTTCCCCAGCCTGAAGGCCGACGGATTCTTCAGGAAAGGCAGCGCCTGCACCGCCCTCTCCTCTCCGGGGATGCGGAGGGTGGCGGGCTTTTCGGCCCCGGCGGCTATGAGCACCGCATCATGGGAGGCCGACAACTCCTCTACCGTGATGTCCTTACCCAGCTCTACGCCGCCCCGGAATTCCACGCCGGCATCTCCAAGCATTTTCTCATAGGCGTCGCAGTACTTCTTGTCCAAGCGGAAGGCCGGGATGCCATAGCGAAGAACGCCGCCCATACGGGGATTGGCATCATAGACAAGCACCTCTGCACCAGCCTCATACAGCCAAACAGCAGCCGCAATGCCGGCAGGGCCGGCCCCCACGATGGCCACGCGGTCCCCGGAGAATTCCAGCGACTGGCGCTCCAGCCGGTGCGTATGCAGATACGCGCCCGAAATCTCCTGCTCAATCTCATACCAGCGCACGGGATTCTGCTTCACATTGAGTACGCAGTGCCCGTAGCAGAACTGCTTCCAGTCGCACACCAGCGAGGTGACGGCCGACAACGGGTTGTTGCGGAAAAGCAGGCGTCCGGCCTCTTCCAGCCTTCCCTGGCGGTAAAGGAGCATGCACTCCGGCACCGGCGTATGCACAGGGCAACCTTGCAGGGCACATTTGGGCTTTTTGCAAAGCAGACAACGATGGGCTTCGCTATTCATGGTTTAAAGATTTGTCTGTTGGTTATGGAGCGCCCCAGGGTGAGGGAATCGGCATATTCGAGGTCGTCCCCGAAGCCCAGTCCGCGGGCCAGGGAAGTCACTTTTACCCCGAAGGTTTCGATTTGCCGATAAATGTAAAAGGCGGTGGTCTCCCCTTCCACGTCTCCGCTCAGGGCCAGGAGGATTTCCACCCCGGAAGGGTTCTCCGCGGCCTGGAGCCTTTCCGTCAGTTCGCGGATGGTCAGGTCCGAAGGCCCCACCCCGGCGATGGGCGAGATGATGCCGCCCAGCACATGGTACACGCCGTGGTACTGCCCCGTGGCCTCGATGCTCATCACATCCTTCACGCTGGCCACCACGCAGATGAGGTTCCGGTCCCGCGAATGGTCCGAGCAGATGGAGCACAGCTCGTCGTCGGAAATCATCCGGCAGCGCTTGCAATAGCGCACGTTGTCCCGCAGGTTGTCGATGGCCGATGTAAAATGGTGCACATTCTCGGCCGGCTGCCGCAGCAGGTGAAGCGCCAGGCGCAGCGCACTCCTCCGGCCCACGCCGGGAAGCGAGCTGATGGCCTCCACCGCATCGGTAAGGAGGGCCGACGGATAAGTCTCTTTATAAGGCATGGTACTCGATGAGGCCTTCGATAGGGCTGGCCATGAAACGGGAGAAGCGGACGCCGTATTCTTCTCCAAGGCGCAGCAGAATGTCCTTGCAGGCATTTCCAAAACCGCCCACAACACCAACCGGAAGTTCTTTGTCATAGCGGGAGAGTGTCCTTTCAAACAGGTCGCGGAAGTTGCCGTCCACCAGGTTCCGCACATATTCGGAATCCCGGTAATGGGAAAGAATGAACGGGGCGAAACCGCCCAGGAAACGCGCCGGAGCGGGACCGCCGTACACATTTTTCACAACCGAAACATAGTCCAGCTGGTATTTGTCCTGGAACTCCTTGAGGATATCCTGCGGCATGTAGGCCTTCAGGTAGTCCGTGATGAACAGTTTTCCCAGCACGGAGCCGGAACCTTCATCACCGATGATGAAACCGCCGCAGTCCACCTTCCAGCCCATGTTCCGGCCATCGTAGGAACAGGTATTGGCACCGGTGCCCAGGATGGCGGCCACCCCCTTCTCCCGGCCGCAGACGGCCCGGGCGGCTCCCAGCATGTCGGAAGCATACTCGATGGCGGCGCCGGGAAACCAGGGGGCCAGATTTACAGGCGGTTCTCCCACCAGGCCGGCCGCATAGAAATGGACTTCCTGAATGTCCGGGCCCACTTGCTCCGCCGCCGAATCCAGAATGCCTTTCAAGGTATCGGCCGAAGTATGGGCCAGGTTAAAACCGGCCGTACGGACGTTCCGGGTCTGTTTCCCTTCCACTACGCACCAGTCGGTCTTGGTGGCGCCGCAATCTACAATCAGTTGTTTCATATTGCTTTCTCTGTCATTCTGAGCAAAGCGAAGAATCTCTCTTCACTCCATCATTCAAAGATAGGTATTTCCCCTTTCTTTTCCAATGGAAATACCCATAGATTGCGCTGGCAATATACGCCGTGTATAAAGCGGCCATCCAATACTGGTCCGTGGTGAGGCAGATGGTGGTGGTGAAAATATCGGCCACAATCCAAAGCATCCACTGCTGCAGATAGCTCTGGGCCAGCCACCAGGTGGCAATGACGCTAAGGGTAACGGCTATGGCATCCAGCTGGGGGGCAGGATCCCCTGCGGCCTTCAGCACCTGCATCAGCACCAGGGAGCCCAGTACGAAGAGCACGGTACTCCAGACGGCCACAGTCCTGGAAATGCGGGCCAGATGAATCTCCCCCTCCCCCACGGCCTCACTGGCCTTTCTCCACTGGATAAAGCCGATGACGGACATCACCACATAATAGATGTTCAGGCCCATGGAAGCCCACACATGGGTGACGGCAAACTCAAAAGCACACGCCGTGCTTGTGAAAATTCCCACCACCCACATGCTGTTCTTCTGCAGTATCTCCAGGACCAGGTACGCAACCCCGGTCACCAAGGCGAAAACCTCTATGGCCTGAATAATCGTTTCCATACTGTCATACCTGTCATGCCCGGCCTTCCCGTCATGCCCGGCTCCGACCGGGCATCTATCTTACTTCTATCAGTTCCACCACAAACTTAAGGGCGCTGCACGGAGGGATGCCCTGGGTGCCGCTTTCGCCATAGGCCAGGTGGTACGGCAGATAAAGCTCGTACTTGGCCCCTTCGCTCATGAGCTGCAGGCCTTCCGTCCAGCCCTTGATCACCTGATTGAGGCCGAATTCGATGGGCTCTCCCCGCTTGTAGGAGCTGTCGAATACCCTTCCGTCCGGGAAGGTGCCCTCGTAGTGGCAGTACACCTTGTCCGTAGCCTTGGGCTTGCGGCCGCTGCCTTCCTTGATTACCTTGTACATGAGACCGCTGCCCGTGGCTTTCACCTCGGGGTCTTTGGCCATCCGGGCCAGGAACTTCTCTCCTTCGGCCTTGGCGGCGGCGCCGGCGGCGGCCGCCCGTTCAGAGGTTTCTTCCTCCAGTTCCTTGTAGAAGGCTTCTAAGGCGGCGCCGGCCTCATCCATGGAGATTTCCAGCTTGCCGCCGGTGAGCATATCCTTCAGACCTTTGAGGAAGTCGTCAACGTTTGCCACGTGGATTCCCTGCTGATAGAAGCTGGATGCCACGCTCATTCCAAATGCGTAAGATTTTTTATCCATAATGTGTTATAATGATTTTGCTGCGGATTGTCCGGCCAGGTAGCCGGTGCAGAAGGCCAGCTGGAGGTTGTAGCCGCCTGTATCGGCATCCATGTCCAGCACTTCGCCAGCAAAGTACAGGCCGGGCTGTTTCTTGGATTCCAGCGTCTTGGCCGTGATTTCAGAGGTGGCGATGCCGCCGGCGGTGACCACGCAACGCTCGAAGCCCACGAATCCGGCCACCTCCATCTTCCAGTCTTTCAAGGCCGATGCCAGCGTGTCCACGCTCACTTTGCCGTTCATCTTGAGGAAGGCCAGGGTGAGGTTCCAGGGGATGAGCTTGCCCAGCATGATGCGGAAAAGCCGCTGGAAGCTCTGGCCCTTGGAGCGCTCGTCGTGGATCACCTCTTCCCACTTGGCATGCACATCGGCATCCAGTTTCTCTATCTCCACGGCCGGTTTCAGGTCTATGGAAAGGCTCACCTTGTGCCCGTCATTGAGGGCTTTGACGGCCCGGCGGCTCACCATGAAACCCAGCGGGCCCTCCAGGCCGCCGTCCGTGAATTCGATGTCTCCGAATTCCTGCTGCACCAGCTCGCCGTTCACATACAGGCTCAACTGAACGTTGTCCAGATTGTTGCCGTTCAGCAGCTCTCCCAGCTCGCTCAGCGGGGTGATGCGCTCAATGTGTTTCTCAAACGTGGGGTACCATTTGGGAAGGGGGGCTATCTTGCGTTCTTTGGTCTTGCCATATACGGTACGGCCTCGGAAAGCCTGCTTGATTTCTCCGGCCAGACTGGGGTCCTGCTTGTAGCCCACGGGCACCAAGGCGGTGAGGCTGGGGAAACAGGCATCTACGCTGTGCCCCAGCTCCTGGGCCCACATGTAACCGTCTCCGGTAGAGCCGGTTCCGGGATAGGACAGGCCGCCGGTGGCAAGGATGAGTTTCTTGCAGGAGTATTCCACGGGCTCGATGGTGAGTTCCTCCCGGGTGGGGGCCGGTTTTCCCGGTCTCAGTTTCCGGGGATCCGCCACGGGGATGCGTACCTGTTTGCGGCTGGTCTGGACACAATCGAGGCTGAAGCCGCGGGCATTGATGTCGATGGTTTTCACCTCGCAGTCCGTCACCACCTTCACGCCGCTCAGGGTGCAGGCCCTCAGCAGGGTGTCCACCACATCCCCGGCCATATGGGAGGCGGGGAAGGCACGGTCTCCGCGTTCCACCACGGAGGGCATGCCGTTCTGCTTTAGCAGGGCCATCACCCCTTCCGGAGTGAGGTTGTGCCAGGCGGGGCTCACGAAGTTCACATCCGTCCTGATATGGTCCTGGAAATCTCCCCAGTCCTTCACATTGGTGAAATTGCATCGGCCCTTGCCGGTAATCATGACCTTACGCCCGGCTTTGGGCATCTTCTCCAACACGGTTATGGTTCCCCCGTTTTCACTTTGAGCCAGTACCTGGGCGGCTCCTACGGCCGCCATCAGCCCGGCGGCTCCTCCGCCGATGACAATGATATCAGAACGCATAGATTGAAATTTGTTGCAAAATTACAAAAATTGTTTGTATATTTGCAGTCCCGGTTCACCACAACCGGTCAACAACCGGTCAGGCCACTTTAGCTCAGTCGGTAGAGCAGCGCATTCGTAACGCGCAGGTCGTCAGTTCGAGCCTGATGAGTGGCTCAAAAAAGGGTTCAGCAAAAACTGAACCCTTTTTTGTAGCCACATATCTCGATTCATTGGGGAGAGGACTCCCCAAACGTGTGAGGTGTCCCGAAAACCGGGACACCTCAACCAAAATCGGCCATTTTTGCGGGAGGTGTCCCAAAATTAGGGACACCTCACACACTCGAAATAATGAGATGCACAAACCTTGGCAACTAACAAACTGACGCACAGCGTGTTATGCACCGTCACAAAATTCAGCGGATTCCGAGGGTCTTGTGGGTCTGGAGGGATAGGCGCCAGGACGGATGCGACGCGATGTAGGAGATGGTCTGGCGGAGGATTTCGCGGTTGCGGGCGGGGTCGCCCACATCACAGGGCTGCAGGAAGTGCCAGGTGGCGGGGAAAGCACGCCAGTACTCCAAACGTTCCTCCGGAATGGTTTCGTCAAACACCAGTTTCACTTCATCGGCCTTTTCCAGGACTACGCGGCCATTCCCGGCAAGGCCCGGAACGTCTTCCTTGGGACTCAGCGTCACCCAGTCGATGCCCTCGTGAAGCGGCCGGGTGCCGTTGGTTTCCATGTGAAGTTGAAAGCCGGTCTCGTGGAACGCCGTCACTAAAGGGGCATCGGCCTGCAGGGAAGGCTCCCCGCCCGTGAGGCAGATCCGCCGGCAGTCTCCAGCCACCGACAATGCTTTCCGGACCACCTCATCGGCCGATAATTCCTCATACTCCGCATGGTCCGTGTCGCAGAAAGGACAGCGCAGGTTGCAGCCGGACAGCCGCACGAAAACCATGGGCGTACCCGTCCAGAAGCCCTCGCCCTGGAGGGAATAGAAAATTTCGTTTACCTTGTACATAATGCCTTCCGTCCTATCGTTCGTAAGCGGCCATGTTCATCTCGGACTCCCACACCTCCACCTTGTAGGCGTTTTCCACGTGGTCGCAGATCCAGCGGGCCATATTCTCCGCCGTGGGATTGAAATCGAACACTTCGTTCAGGTTCTTGTGGTCCAGCGCACTGGTGATCTCCTTTTTGATGTGCGTGAAATCCGTCACCATGCCGTCGGCATTGAGGGTTTCGCTCTTGCAGTAGATTTTCACTATCCAGTTATGGCCGTGCAGGTTCTCGCACTTGCTTTCATAGGAGAGATGCAGCGCATGGGCGCTGGAAATTTCCAGTCTTTTGCAAACGTAATACATGGTGCAAAGATACGACAAAATTATTGTAATTGCTTCTGGCGTTCCTTGAGCGCTCTGCTCAGGGCATTCAGCGCCCGCATCCGGCGGATGGGCCCCTGGGACACTTCGAAGCCCAGTATCATTTCCTTGAGGTCCTCCTCGGCGTAGCTGGGGAAAAGTTTGATGACCTCCCCGGCAAAAAGGTCCAGCTGATCCCCTACGGAAAGCGGATAATCGTCGTCCCCGAAAAAGCCCTCCGTCCAGCGGAAGAGGTCCAGTCTCTCCCGGACGGCCTTTTCCTCAAGGGCAGGGTCCTTGGGCGGGAGCGGCGCCCGCCACTCGATCTGTCCCCTGCATACCCTGCGGACAGGTTTTTCAGCCGCGCAGGAGAACACGCACGGAAGCGGGTCCAGGGTTCCGTCGGCCCGGAAAACGGCCTTGGTGCGGAGGACATCGGCCTTGAAGACAAAGCTGGAAAGCGGCGCCGGGGCATCCCCCTGAACCGACAGGCGGAAAAGCTTTTTGGCCGATGTTCTCATAGGGAAGCGCCTCTTTCCCGCCACATCCACATGATAGACGTCAAAATCCGGATGCCACTTCAAGGCACGCTTCACCCGCTTCACATAGTCCGGCGGAGGGATGGTGCCGGGCGTGAGGATGGCCACAAACGGCTCCTGAACCTGCGACCAGCTGCCGCGCACCACCTCGAAGGGAAACTCATCCTCCATGGAGGAGGTCATATACACCCGGAAAACCTTGCTGCTTTGGAAACTGAGGGCCGACAGGATTCTTTCATCGGCCACGGGTAAAACAATGCCTATCATAAATAAGTGCCTATCAAATATCTTGAACGTTTTTAAGCCAGGTGCCGCGATACAGGCGGAGCAGGAAAATGAACCCGCGGAAGCTCA
>CAJOMB010000075.1 GCA_905235615.1 uncultured Bacteroidales bacterium
TGACAAATTGGCAGAATAAAAAATAATGGCTAACTTCGCAGGGACAAAACGCAATGAAATGAAAGGAACATTCCCCGTGGGAAGGTTCACCCACCTTTCCACTCCGTTTTATTACTACGACCTGGGCCTTCTCCAGCGCACCTTGGAGGAGATCCGCCACCAGCTCAGGGAGCTGGATTGGCCGGCCGCACAGGTGCATTATGCCATCAAGGCCAACCACAATCCCGTGCTGCTGAACCAGATTGCAGCCTTCGGCTTCGGGGCCGACTGTGTGAGCGGCGGAGAGGTGCAGGCCGCCCTCAGGGCCGGTTTTGCCCCAGAAACCATCTTCTACGCCGGCGTGGGCAAGGCCGATTGGGAAATTGACCTGGGCCTGGATGCCGGAATCGGCCGATTCAACGTGGAATCCCAGGCCGAGCTGGAAGTGCTCTCGGAGCGGGCCGCCGCCAAGGGGAAGGTGGCGCCCGTGAGCCTCCGCGTAAACCCGGACGTGGCCGCCCATACCCACAAGATGATTATCACCGGCCGGGCGGAGAACAAGTTCGGCATCCATTATTCCGTCCTGGAAGAGGTCATCCGACAGGCACAGAGTCTCCCGAGCATTGCGTTTATCGGCCTGCATTATCACATTGGCTCCCAGATTCTGGATTTGGGGGATTTCAAGGCCCTCTGCCAGCGGAACAATCAGATTGTAAAGGAGTTGCAGGCACACGGAATCGAGATCAAGGACATCAATGTGGGCGGCGGACTGGGCATTGAGTACAGCCATCCCAACCGCTTTTTGATGGCCGATTTCGCCGGCTATTTCCGCACCTACAGCGATGAGCTCAACACCAACCTTCCCATCCACTTCGAGTTGGGAAGAAGCATCGTGGCGCCTTGCGGCTCGCTCATTTCCCGCGTGCTGTACGTAAAGGAGGGCATAGAGCGGCATTTCGCCATTCTGGACGCCGGCATGAACGACTTGCTGCGCCCGGCCCTGTACCACGCGCAGCACCGGATTGAGAATCTCACTTCTCAGGAAGAGCCGGAGACCTACGACGTGGTGGGCCCGGTCTGTGAAAGCTCCGACGTCTTTGGCGAGCAGGTGACGCTGAACAAATGCCGGCGCGGAGACCTGGTGGCCATCCGCAGCGCCGGTGCCTACGGTGAATCCATGGCCTCGCAGTACAATTGCCGCCCCTTGGCCCCCGCCGTCTTCTCCTCCTCCAAATAAGATTTAAGCCCTCTCGCGAGGGCTTAAATCTTATTTGTAAAGGAAACGTCTGATGGACATCTTCGGTGTTTTCTCGAAGGGCTTGTCCATGATCTCCACCTTGGCCAACTGGCTGTAATTGGGCAGCTGACGGTTGGCACCCATGCGGATGTTGTCCGGAATCTCGGCCTTGGCCTCGGGGTCCAACAGGGCGGTGGCCACGGCCTGCTCGTCCAGGAACACCAGGGCGACCAGCTTGCCGCCACGCTCCACCACCACGGACTCCATCACATAGGGCTGGTTGTTCACGACGGCCTCCAGCTCTTCCGGGTAGATGTTCTGGCCGGAAGGGCCCAGAATCATGTTCTTGGAACGGCCGCGGATGAAGATGTTGCCGTCGGCATCCATGATGCCCAGGTCTCCGGTACGGAGCCAGCCGTCCTCCGTGAAGGCGTTGGCCGTAGCTTCCTCGTTCTTGTAATAGCCGATGGTGATGTTCTCACCGCGGGCCTGGATTTCACCCACCGTATGGTGAGGGTCGTCGGAATCGATACGGACCTCTGCCACATCCACGGCCTTGCCGCAGGAACCGGGCACATACTTGGTCCAGTGCTCATAGGCCAGCAGCGGGCAGGCTTCCGTCATGCCATAGCCCACCAGATAGGGGAACTTGATTTTCTTGAAGAGGCGCTCCACCTCGGGGTTCAGGGCGGCGCCGCCCATGATGAACTCCTGCACATTGCCGCCGAAGGCCTGCACCAGGCCGTCCTTCACCTTCTTGTAGATGAGGCTGTTGATGCCGGGAATCTTGGTGAGGAACTTGATGAAGGGCTTTTCCAGCGTGGGTTTCACCTTGCTCTTGTAGATTTTCTCCATCACCAGCGGAACGGTGATGAGGAGGTAGGGCTTCACATCGGCAAAAGCCTTCAAGAGGCTGGCCGGAGTAGGAACCTTGCCCATCCAGTAGATGGATGTGCCGTTGCACAGCGGGTACAGGAATTCAATCACCAGACCATACATGTGGGCCATGGGCAGCATGGAAACCATCTTGTCTCCGGCCGGCACGTGGCGCTGGCTGAAGTCCACGTTGGCGCTGAAGTTCCGGTACGTGAGCATCACGCCCTTGGGGTCTCCCGTGGAGCCGGATGTGTAGTTGATGGTGGAAAGGTCGTCCCAGTTGTCTGTGGGGAATACCACGTCCTCGGGGCCGAATCCCTTGGGATATTTCTCCTTGAAAAGAGTGTCCAGATTGTCCACCGTTTCCTGAATCCTGGCATCGCGGCAGAAGAGCACCTTCCAGGTGTCCACGTCAAAGACCACCTTCAGGGCGGGCATCTTTTCGGAATCCATCTTGGCCCAGCGGGCAGCGTTGGTGAACAGGGCGATGCTTTCCGAATGGTTGACAAGGCCCATCACGCTCTCGGGGGTAAAATCGGCCAGGATGGGGACGATTACGGTCTCAAATGTATTGACGGCGAGATAGGCGAAACCCCATTTGGCACCGTTGTTGGCGCAGAGGGCAATCTTGTCTCCCTTCTTGAAGCCGGCTTTTTCAAAGACAATGTGGAAACGGGCAATGTCCGTTGCCATCTGGGCATAGGTGAAAGAATCTCCGCCGATGGTATTGAGGGCGGGCTTGTCCCAGAATTTGCGGGTGGCATCCTGCAGGCGTTGCAGATAGTGAGGATACTGTTTTTCCATAATTCGGTTTAAAGTTTTTTACAGCCTGCAAATTTAGCAATTTTTTGCGAAAATCTGTATCTTTGCAGAATATGAGACGCAAACCCATCATAGGTCTGATTTACGACTTCGACGGCACCCTGTCGCCGGGAAACATGCAGGAATTCGGTTTCATCCAGGCCATCGGCCAGACGCCGGAAGAGTTCTGGGCCAAGAGCAACGGCATCGCCATCGGCCAGGATGCTTCGGATATTCTGGCCTATATGAAGATGATGCATGACGAGGCCCGGAAAATGGGCATCAAGCTCACCCGCGAGGATTTCCACCGCTACGGGGCCGATATCAAGCTCTACGAGGGCGTGCGCGATTGGTTTTCCCATGTGAACGCCTACGGGAAGAAAAAGGGCGTGATTGTAGAGCACTACATCAATTCTTCCGGCCTCACGGAGATTATCGAGGGCTCCCCCATTGCCAAAGAATTCAAGCATATCTTTGCCGGCAGCTACATCTACGACAAAAACGGAGAGGCCGAATGGCCCGGTATCGCCGTGGATTTTACGGCCAAGACGCAGTACCTGTTCAAAATCCAGAAAGGCATCTTCTCTTCCCGCGACGCCCAGAAGGTGAACGAATCCCTGGCCGACGAAGCCAAGCGCCTCCCTTTCACCAACATGATTTATTTTGGCGACGGGCAGACGGACATCCCTTCGATGAAGCTGGTCACCATGTTCGGGGGCAATGCCATCGCCGTCTTCGACCCTGCCAAACCGGAGAAAAAGGCCGTGGCACAGAAACTTCTGCGCCAGCAGCGCGTAAGTTTCATCACGCCCGCCAATTACAACAAGGACAGCCGCACCTTCCGCCTGGTGTGCGCCATCATAGACAAGATAAAGGCCGATAACGAATTACGTCAATTCTCCCGATACAGATAATGATTTGTCATTCTGAGTGAATTTGTCATTCTGAATTATTTGTCATTCTGAATTATTTGTCATTCTGAGCGAAGCGAAGAATCTATATGAGAAAAATTAAAATAGGAATGGTGCAGCAGCACTGCACGGCCGATATTCCGGGCAACATTGCCCGACTGGAAGGACACATCCGGGAAGCCGCTTCCCAGGGCGCCCAGCTCATTGTTTTGCAGGAGCTGCACAACAGCCTCTACTTCTGCCAGGAAGAGAACGCCAAGCTCTGCGACCTGGCCGAACCCATCCCCGGCCCCTCCACGGAGCGCTTCGGCGCACTGGCGAAGGAACTGGGCGTGGTGATTGTGCTCTCCCTTTTCGAGCGCCGCACCCCCGGCATCTACCACAATACCGCCGTAGTTATAGAGGCCGACGGAAGCATCGCCGGCAAATACCGCAAGATGCACATTCCGGACGACCCTCTCTTCTACGAGAAATTCTACTTCACCCCGGGAGACCTGGGCTTCGAGCCCATCAAGACCTCCTTAGGCACCCTGGGCGTACTGGTATGCTGGGACCAGTGGTATCCCGAAGCCGCCCGCGCCATGGCCCTGAACGGAGCGGAATTGCTCATCTACCCTACCGCCATCGGCGGCGTGCCCACAGACCCGGACTGGGAACAGGCGCAGCAGCGCCAGGCCTGGCAGCTGGTCCAACGGGGCCACAGCGTGGCCAACGGCCTTCCGGTGATTACGGTGAACCGCACGGGCGTGGAGCCGGATCCCACCGGCCACTCCACGGGCATTGACTTCTGGGGACACTCCTTCGCCACCGGTGCCCAGGGAGAGCTCCTCACGGAGTTTGACAAGGCCGAAGAAGGCGTCCATGTGGTGGAGATAGACCTGGAGCAGAGCGAGTATGTGCGTCGTGGCTGGCCCTTCCTCAGAGACCGCCGCATAGACGCCTACGACATTCTCCTTAAAAGATATGGGAAATGAGGCGCTTACCTGCAGAATGGGAAAGGCAGGGTTTCGTGCAGCTCACCTGGCCCCATCCCGACACCGAATGGTACGACCTTCCCCGTGTGCTGGACTGCTATGTGAACGTGGCCCGCACCATAGAAAAATACGAGCCTCTTGTGATTGTATGCCGGGACAAGGAGGAGTGCCTACAGGACATTGCCCTCCGCGGCTGGATGCCGGACAGCACCCGTGTGCGCTTTACGGAATGCCCGCTCAACGACACCTGGGCCCGCGACCACGGGGCCATATCGGCCTTTGAAGGCTCACAGAAATGCATCCTGGACTTCGTTTTCAACGGATGGGGGCTCAAATTCGGCAGCAACCTGGACAACCAGATTACCCGTACCCTCTACAAGAACGGAGTATTTGCCCCGGACGTAAAATACGTGGACATGCGCCCCTTCGTCCTGGAAGGCGGCAGCATCGATACGGACGGGGCCGGAACCCTGATGGCCACATCAGCGTGCCTGTGTTCCCTGAACCGGAACGAATACCTGAGCCGCGCAGAGATTGAAGAGCAGCTTTGCCGCGCCTTCGGCCTTCGGCGCATCCTTTGGGTGGAGCATGGCAGCATTGTGGGAGACGACACGGACAGTCACATTGACATCCTGGCCCGTTTCTGCGCCGAAGACACCATTGCCTATACCGCCTGTGAAGACACGAAGGATCCCAACTACGGCCCTCTGAAAGAAATGGAGACGCAGCTCCGCAGTTTCCGCACCCTGGAAGGGAAAGCTTATAAACTGGTTCCCCTTCCGCTTCCGGACGCCCTGTATCTGGAAGACTACCGCCTTCCCGGCTCCTATGCCAACTTCCTGCTGGTAAACGGTGCCGTTCTTATTCCCGGTGCCTGCTCACCCAAAGATGCCGTAGCTGCATCCCAACTCCAGAAAATCTTTCCCGACCGGGCCGTGGAAGTGATTGACTGCCGGGCGCTTCTCTCCGGGCACGGCGGTCTGCACTGTATTACCATGAATTATCCGGAAGGTTTTTAATTCAATTCTTAATATTAAAAAAAGCGCTGCCCACTTGAGCAGCGCTTTTTTATTGCGATTAGTAATTAACTTACTTGATCTCGATGGTGACGCAACGGTTCTTGTAAGCGGGCTTACCGAAGTTGTCAACACCACCATTGGCCTTGCACTCGATGTTGCTCTCAGGAACACCAGCCTTCTTGAGGAGGTTGACAACAGCCTTGGCACGCTTCTCGGAGAGAGCCTGGTTGGTCTTGGCGGAACCGGTGGCCTTGTCGGCGTAACCGTTAACCTCAATCTTGGTGTCGGCGGTAGCGATGTTCTTGGTGAAGTACTCGAGGTGAGCCTTCTCACGAGTGGAAAGCGTAGCGGAACCGAGGTCGAAGAAGATGGAGACGGGGGTACCGGCCTTCACATCAACAGCGGTGAACTTGCCGTTCTCGTAGAGATAGGTCTGGCCGTTTACGAGGCTGCGGAGAGGAGCAACTTCCTTCTCGAGGGCAGCAACCTTGTTCTTGAGGGCGGCGTTCTCTTTCTCGAGGGCAGCAACCTTGTCCTTCAGGGCGTTGTACTGCTCGGTGGTGAAAGGCACAGGGATCACAACAGGAGTGATGGTGCTGTGACGGTCGAAGTTGGTCTTCCAGAGGTTGAAGACGAGACCGGCAGTGGCGGACGGATAGAGGATGAACTTGCCGGCGTTGTTGGTGACCTGTGCGCCACGACCGACAAGGGCCTGAAGGTCAACGTAGATGCTCACGCGCTTGGAGCAACGGAAGGTGTTGTACAGACCGAAGCCGGCGGCATACTGCCAGTTGCTCTTGGTGTTAGCAGAGAAAATGTTCCTGCCCTTGCTGACATCAAGAACGCCCATGGTGGCGTAAGGAATGAAGTTGTAAACGCGGGTTTCACGGTAACCGACGCAGGAGTTGGTCATGTTCCACATGAAATCGCCGTGGAAGTAATTGAAGCCGTAGTTGTCACCGGCATTGATACCCTGAACGGTCAGACCCTTCTTGGTGTTGTTCCAAAGGCCCTTCCACCCGATACGGGCACCGATGGCGGGGGTGAACCACTTACCGGCATTGATATCAATGGCGAGACCTATGCCACCCCAATCTTTGGTAGCCTTGATGCTGGGAACGGTGGTGTTGACACCGGCACCGATGGCGATGAAGGTGTTGTCGAAGGCCTTGTTGGTCTCATAGGAACCGCGAACGACCTTGCCGTTCTCGTCACGATTGTTGTTCTCCTGAGCGTTGGCGTTCACAGAGAAGAGGAGGCTTGCAGCTGCAAGGGCTCCGAGAATAACTTTGATACCTTTCATAATTAAAGTATTAACTAAAATAATTGTTTTCTGTTCCAAAATGCCATGTGGACATTTATCGCTGCAAAAATAAGCATTTTTTTTAACTACACAAAATTTCCCTTGAATTTTTTAAATTTTGAAAGATCGTATCTTTGTACTTGATATGGATTTCCGACTACACTCAGAATACAAGCCTTCGGGAGACCAGCCGGATGCCATTGAGGGCCTCTGCAAGGCCCTCCGGCAAGGGGTGGACAGCGTTACCCTGCTGGGCGTCACCGGGTCCGGGAAGACCTTCACCATGGCCAATGTCATCCAGCAGCTGCAGCGTCCGGCCCTTATCCTCAGCCACAACAAAACCCTTGCGGCGCAGCTGTACGGCGAGTTCAAGGCTTTTTTCCCGCAGAATGCCGTGGAGTACTTCGTCTCCTATTATGACTATTATCAGCCGGAGGCCTATATCCCCACCACGGATACCTATATAGAAAAAGACCTGAGCATCAACGACAAGATTGACGAGCTCCGGGTGAGC
>CAJOMB010000076.1 GCA_905235615.1 uncultured Bacteroidales bacterium
GTGGTCCCGCCCAGGGACATACCCAGGGCCATGATTACGCAGGTTACAGGCCAGGCGCCCAGCGCACCGGTGGAAGCATTCACAGGACCCAGCTGGAAGGCATTCCCCTGCGTGCCGATGGCCAGGATGAGGAAGACCAGCAGGCATGTGGCAATGAATTCGCTCAGGAAATTGCGCCAGGGATTCCAGATGGCAGGGATGGTGCAGAAGGTCCCCAGGATGGTGTCCGGCTGGTCGGCCGTGGCCTTGTAGTGGTCCTTGTAGAACACCCACACCAGACAGGCGCCCACAAAACCGCCCAGCATCTGGGCCACGATGTATCCCAGTACCAGGTCCCAGCCAAACTTGCCGGCGATGGCCAGGCCCAGCGTGACGGCAGGGTTCAGGTGGGCACCGGAAACGGGACCGGCAATGAGTACGCCCATCATCACAGCGAGGCCCCAGGCCAGGGCAACCACCACCCAGCCGGCTCCCTGAGCCTTGGATTTGTTCAACGAAGTGGCAGCGCATACGCCGTCACCGAAAAGCACCAGCACCAAGGTGCCGATAAATTCAAAAAGATACTGTGTCATACAAACTTAATTCTAATGTCAAGTGTCTCTTCCGGAATCTGTGCCACCCTCGGCAACATAAGAGGGAGGGGCCCTTTAGGGAGGGGTCGCGAAGCGACGATTCCGGAAGAGACACTTGACATATTACTTGTTAATAGTTCTATTTATGGCGTCGGCCCAACCGGCCTTGGCACCGCTCATATCGGCCCCGGAGGGAGCGAAACAACGCTCCACCTGCCACTGGGCCTTGATCTCGTCCAAGGAGCTCCAATAACCCACAGCCAGGCCGGCCAGGTAGGCGGCGCCCATGGCCGTGGTTTCCGTCACCACGGGACGCACCACGTCGGCGCCCAGGATATCGGCCTGAAACTGCATCATGAGGTTGTTGCGGGAAGCGCCGCCGTCCACCTTCAGCTCTGCCAGGGGCACACCGGCGTCCTTTTCCATCGCCTGTACAATGTCCATGGTCTGGAAGGCAATGCCCTCCAGCGCGGCACGGGCGATATGGGCCGCCGTGGTGCCGCGGGTGATGCCGCAGATGACACCGTGGGCATACTGGTCCCAATAAGGAGCGCCCATACCCGTGAGGGCGGGCACAAAATATACGCCGCCGTTGTCGGCCACGGAAGCCGCCAGCGCCTCCACCTCCGAAGAGGAACGAATCACGCCCAGGCCGTCACGGAGCCACTGGACCACGGACCCGCCCACGAAGATGGACCCTTCCAAGGCATAATTCACCATGTCCCCTATCTTCCAAGCCACCGTGGTAAGGAGGTTGTTGCGGGAAAGGATGGGCTTGGAGCCCGTATTCATCAGAAGGAAGCAACCGGTTCCGTAAGTGTTCTTGACGGCACCGGGCTCCGTACACATCTGGCCGAAGAGGGCGGCCTGCTGGTCACCGGCAATGCCGGCAATGGGCACCTCGTGCGCGAAAATGGTGGTCTTGGTATGACCGTACACCTCCGAGGAAGACTTTACGGCCGGCATCATGGACCGCGGGATATCCAGCAAATCCAAAAGCTCCTGATCCCATTCCAGCGTATGGATATTGAAGAGCATGGTACGGGAGGCGTTGGATACGTCCGTGATATGCACTTCCCCACGGGTGAGCTGCCATACCAGCCAGCTGTCAACGGTACCGAAACGCAGTTCCCCGGCCTCCGCCTTCTCCCGGGCCCCGGGCACGTTGTCCAGGATCCATTTGATCTTGGTGCCGGAGAAATAGGCGTCGATGATGAGACCGGTCTTTTCCCGAATCTTGTCCACCAGTCCCCTCTCCTTCAGGGAATCACAGAAGGCCGATGTCCGCCTGTCCTGCCATACGATGGCATTGTACACGGGCACACCCGTCCGGGCATCCCACACAATGGTGGTTTCCCGCTGGTTGGTGATGCCGATAGCGGCAATGTCCAGCCCGCCAATGCCGATCTCAGAGATGGCCTGGGCCATGACGGCCGCCTCGGAGGACCAAATCTCCATGGGGTTGTGCTCCACCCAGCCGGGCTGGGGGAAGTACTGCGTGAATTCCTGCTGGGCCACGGAACGGATGTTTCCCTCGTGGTCGAATACAATGGCTCTGGAGGAACTGGTCCCCTGATCCAGAGCCAGGATATACTGCTTGCTCATATTATTTGATTATTTGACGATATAGCCGCAAGGGGCGCCGAGGGGATAATTTCCCGCTTCCATCATATTTTTGACGGTCTTGAGGAAATTATCGACAGTATTGATATACGCCTCAGGGTTTTTCTGATAGGAATTGGCATGCACGGCACCGGGGCAGACGTACATTTCCTTGTACCCTTTCTTCTTGGCATCGTAGCACTTTTGCAGGTGGGCGAAAGGAACGAAGTCGTCGGCATCGCCGTGGATGAAGAGCATGGGACGCTCGCACTTGGCCAGCTGATTCACGCAGGATGCCTCCTTGAAGTCCCAGCCATAGCGGTCCTTGCACACGATGTTGGCGCTGTCAAGGATGGGGAAGGTGGGGAGGTGGAACATTTGCTTCAGGTTGGCGGCGAACTGGTCCCAGACGGACGCATAGCCACAGTCTTCCACATAGGCCTTGATATAAGAGGGATTGTCATCACCGCTCATCATCATGGTGGTGGCGGCACCCATCGAGACACCGTGGACGACCATGAAATCGTCCTTGAAAATCTCGTGTGCCTTCTCCGCCCACATTTCCACGTCGAAGCGGTCGTACCAGCCCATCTGGGCGTGGTCACCCTCCGAATAGCCGTGATACTGCAGGTCGGGGACCATCACGTTGTAGTTGAAGAGGTCGCGGTACATCCGCACCAAGTATAGGAATACGAAGTGGTTGTCAGTGTAACCGTGTACGACCACAGCCGTTCCCCGGGCCTCTTCCGGACGGGCGGCGGGCGCATAGACAGCGTGTACCTTCCGGCCACCATGGCCTTCGGCATAGATATCTTTCAGAAGCCCCTGCTCCTTGAGTCCGTCATACCAGGCCGTGCTGCCGGCGAGAAGGGAATCGGCCTTGTAGCGCGTGCGTTCAATGTCCTCTATGCCGTGCGGAGTGGGCGTAAGGGCGAAATTGCACATGAATTTGCCGGCAAGGCAACTGTTCAGAGAAAGAGCCAACAAGAAAAGGGCCGCTATTTTCTTAATGGAACTACAAGTCTTGGTCATTATCAATCGGGTGGTTTCGTATCTACAAAATTACGAATTATTTTGTTATTTCCCCTATTTCCCCTTAAATTCGTATCATGAAATTGAAACTTGTCCGGATGCTGGCCGCCATCCTTGCACTCAGCGGCATTTTATCTGCTTCCTGCGCCTCTAAGAATACGGAGCGCGTCATCCTCGGAGACGAACAGTTCAGCGAGTATCTTCCCCTCCTGGAAGGACAGAGGGTGGCCATTTTCAGCAACCAGACCGGTCTGGTGGGCAACACCGGCACGCACATTCTGGACACCCTCATCTCCCGGGGCGTGAATGTCACTGCCATTTTCTCCCCGGAACATGGCTTCCGGGATTTGGCCGATGACGGCTCCCACGTAGGAGACGGCGTGGAGCCCGTGACGGGTGTCCCCATCCTGTCCCTTTACGGCGGGGCCGGCGGCAACCATCCTACCGCCGAAGCCATGGACATGTTCGACGTGCTCATCGTAGATATCCAGGACGTAGGCCTCCGTTTCTACACCTACTATATCACCATGTGCCACCTGATGGACGCCTGCGGCGAGGCCGGAAAACACCTGGTCCTGCTGGACCGTCCCAATCCCAACGGCATGTATGTGGACGGCCCCATCCTGGACATGAGCCTCAAGAGCGGCGTAGGATATCTTCCCATCCCCACCGTGCACGGGCTCACGCTGGGAGAGCTGGCCCGCATGGCCCAGGGGGAGAAATGGCTCAGGGAAGGCAACGAATGCCGGCTCACCGTCATTCCCTGCAAGAACTATACGCACCAGACGCTCTATGAGCTTCCGGTGCGTCCCAGCCCCAACCTGCCCAATATGCAGGCCATCTACCTCTACCCTTCCCTCTGCGGTTTCGAGGGAACGGTGGTAAGCCTGGGCCGCGGCACGGACAAACCCTTCCAGCAGTATGGCCATCCGGCTTTTGAAGGAACATATACTTACACCTTCACCCCGCAGAGCGTAAAAGGTTCCTCCAATCCCCCGCTGCTGGGCCAGCAGTGCTACGGAGTGGATCTGTCGGCCCTTCCCCAGGAGACCATCCGGGAGAAGAAAATGGACCTATCCTATGTCATCAGCGCTTATTCCATCATGAAGGAACAAGGCCGGGAGGCCGGTTTCTTCCGCCGTTTCTTCGACCTGCTCATGGGACAGCGCTACATCCGCGAGATGATAGAAAACGGTGCCACCGAGCCGGAAATCCGGGCCCGATGGCAAGAAGACGTGGAGGCATTCCTGCTTCAGCGCATGCCTTACCTCCTCTATGAGGAATAGCCCTATAGGATAATTTTAAAGCGGAATCCCCGGGAGGTAGGTTCCTCAATCACTTCCTTCACCCGGGAACGGATGCCGTCCAGCACGGAATCATCCGCCAAGGGAGAAGCGTAGATGTCCTCTATCATGAAATCCAGGGCCGTGTCTCCGGTGAGTTCCGTGTAAGTGAGACGGAAGGTAAGGGGGCGGATGTTCCCCAGGTGCTTATGGAGCATCTCCCTGGCAATGTCCTCGGCCAAATCCCACTTGTCCGGCAGGTTGTATTTGATCCAGAACTGTTGGATTTCCGTTTCCATCTGATAGAAGTCGAAGGTGCCGGAGCCGTCAATCTCATAGACCATCTTCTGGATGCGGTTCACAAAGGCCTTGGTGGCACTGCGCTTGGGGTGCTCGAAGATTTGCTCCGGCGAACCGTCTTCGTAGATGATGCCCTCGTTCATGAAGAAGATGCGGGTGCTCACATCCCGGGCAAAACGCATCTCATGGGTGACAATGAGCATGGTAAGTCCTTCTTTGGCCAGCGAACGGATAACGCTGAGCACCTCCCCCACCATGGTAGGGTCCAGAGCCGATGTGGGCTCATCGAAAAGAATCACCTCGGGATGCATGGCCAGGCTGCGGGCGATGGCCACGCGCTGCTTCTGCCCGCCGGACAGGGCGGAGGGATAGACATCGGCCTTCTGGGCCAGGCCCACCTTCTTCAAAAGTTCCATGGCTTCCTGCCGGGCCTGCTCCTCGGAGAGCTTGAGCAGTTCCATGGGCGCATAGGTGATGTTCTCAAGCACCGTCATGTGGTCGAAAAGGTTGAAGCTCTGGAACACCATGCCCATCTTCCGGCGCATCTTATGCAGCGGATAGCCCTTTGCGGTAATGTTTTCCCCGTCCAGCCAGATTTCTCCGGAGGTGGGTGGCTCCAGCATGTTGATGGCCCTCAGGAGGGTACTCTTGCCGGTTCCGGAAGGGCCGATGATACTGATGACCTCTCCCTTCTGAATTTCACAGTTCACGTCTTTGAGCACCGTCAGGGTTTGCCCGTCGGGATTCTTGAACGTCTTGCTTAAATGTTTGATGCTAATCATATTACTTCTTGTTAAGGAAAAGGTTCAACAGAACTCTCAGGAGCCAGGCCAGGACAAAATACAGGACGGTGACGATGAGCAGCGGCACCAGCGCGTCGAAGGTGCGGCTGCGGATGAGGTCGCTGGCGCGGGTAATATCCTGGATGGCGATATAACCCACGATGGAGGTGCTTTTCAGGAGGGACACACATTCACTCGTATAAAGCGGAAGGCCCTTGCGGAGCGCCTGGGGGAAAACGATGCCCATGAAGGTCTTGAAAGGCGTGAAGCCCAGGCTGAGACCGGCCTCCGTCTGCCCCACGGGCACGGAAGAGATGGACGTATCAAAGATGCCGCCGCTGGCCGATGCGAAACAGAGGGCGAAGGTAATCACCGCCACCAGGGAGGCGTTGAGGCCGGTACTGGCAAACACCACGTAGAACATGATGAGAAGCAGTACCAGCGTAGGCATGCCGTTGACAAGATATTCATACACCCGCACGGCAGAGCGGACCCAGCTTCTTCTGCTTCGCCGGCAGGCGCAGACTCCCATACCCAGGACGGTGCCCAGCAGGATGGACAGGAGGGTTATCTTGAGGGTCTCTAAAAGGCCGTCAGAGAGCAACTTCCAACGCTGTTCCGTCAGCAGGTTCATTTTCAGGCGCTCAGAAAGGGTCAAGGCCGATTTCCCCTCCGTATTCCGCACGAAATAACCCGGGTGGCACTGGTAATAAGGGAGGGTGAAATCCACGGATTTCTTGCGCTCTTCGGTAATGTAAAGGCAGGCGGCCACCACGTCGCACTGCCCCGTAGCCAAGGCCACAAGGGCCGATGGGAATTCCTGGAATTTCATCTCGAAGGGACGGCCGCTCCAAAGGGCGATGCGCCTCAGAACGTCGGCATCCATGCCCATCCACTGCCCGCCCTCGCCCAAATAGCAGACGGGCTCCAGGTTGGTGGACGTAATACATCTGAGCGGCTCGGCACCGGGTTTCAACGCCTCGGCGGGATATTCCGGCGCAGGCGTCCCCTTCAGCCAGTGGTCGATAACTGCGTCCAGGGTCCCATCGGCCTTGGAAGCGGAAATGAAACGGTTCATCTCCTCCAAGAGGGCCTCATTTCCCTTCCGGACGGCAAAGGCCACGTCGAAACATTCCTCTCCGTGGAAGGCCAGGGAGATGTTCAGGCGCTTCTGAGCCTGCTCGCTCAAAACCACCTCGTCGGTCACGAAAACATCGGCCATGCCTTGCGTCAGGGCCTGCACGCAGTCGGCGTCCGTATTTGCCCGAAGCAAGGTGACGCCTTCCCATTGGGAAAATTTCTGGTCATAATAATTACCGGCCGATGTGGCTACCACCAAGCCTGGAAGGTCGGCTTCCGAATGAAGTTCCAGCGCCTTCTCACCTTTGGGCGAGCACGCCAGGCAAAAAAGAAGCGTCGCCAATAAATAAGAGTACCTCATATTTTGTACCCCCGCTCGGAATCGAACCGGGACCAACGGAACCGGAATCCGTTATTCTATCCTTTAAACTACAGGGGCATCACGTTAAAGGATTGCAAAGATACTTCTTTTTTTCGAAAGAACAAGCGCC
>CAJOMB010000077.1 GCA_905235615.1 uncultured Bacteroidales bacterium
CTCGCTGTTCAAATTGCCGGACAGTGTGGACCTGAACCGGCTTAAACAGGCTCTGGAAGCTGTTCAGCTGGCTCATCCGTACATGCTGTCGCGCCTGGTCCTTCATGAGGGGGAGCCCTGCATGGATACTCCGGATCAGCCCAGGCCGGAGGTCCCCATCCTCACAACGCTGGATCGGAGCAAACTGGCCCGGGCCATGTCCTTGGACCCGCAGAACGGCGGTCCTCTTGTCCGTACGGAACTTTACCGGACTCCGGAAGGAAACTTTTTCTATTTTGACGCCCACCACATCCTCTTCGACGGCGCTTCCACCTACCTTTTCCTCCAAGACCTGAACAAGGCCTTTAACGGAGAGGAGCTGGAAAAGGAAAAGATGAGCGGTGTCGATGTGGCCTTGAAAGAGCAGGAGCAGCGTGGCACCGATGCCTTCCGGGAAGCACAGGAGTGGTATGCCAGGACCTTCGGCCTCGGGGCAGAGACAGAGTCCCGCATAATCCCGGACAAAGCAGGGGAAGAGGGTCCCTACAGGGAACTGATGGTGGACTTGGCCCTCACCAAACACGCTATGCAGGTGGTACTGGACCATTATCGCTATGCGGACAGCATTCTTTTTACCACGGCTTTCGGCCTTACCCTGGCCGCCTGGAGTGCGGACGACAAAGCCGCTTTCACCAGCATCTGGAACGGTAGAAAGGGCTTTTCCGGTGGAATCGGCATGCAAGTGCACACCATCCCTGTTTATGTGGAAGCGCAGGCAGACACAGCGCTGAAAGACATCCTTGACGCCGCCAAGGACCAAACCCTGGGCATCCGTTCCCGCGGTTTCTATTCCTTTGCCGATTGTGCCCGAGACCTGGGTCTGGCTAGCGCCATCAATTTCGGATTCCAGGGCAACTTCGTAGGCGATCGTCCTATCCTGACGCTGGGAGAGCAGCAGATAGAAGGGGAGGACCTGCGTACCAACCCTCCCGGCATCGGCCTGTCCATTGAGTTTTTCACCGCCGCGGACGGCCCCTACAAGATGCGTTTCTGGTATCGCAGCGGCCGATACAGCGAGGAGCTCCTGCGCAGCTTTGCGGAAAGTTTCACCGCTACCGTGCTGTCCATGGAAAAAGCGGAGACTGTGAAAGACCTCCAATACGTCAGCGCTGCACAGCTTGGGGAACTGGACAGCTTCCAGCCCGCCATGGACAACTTCAAGGCAGATAAAACCGTCCTGGACCTCTTCAAGCAGCAAGACCCCAAGTCCACGGCGCTGGTGTACAAGGACCTCCGCCTCACGTACGGGCAGGTGGACGAAATAACGGACCGCCTGGCTGCCTATATTGAGAAAAACGTGGGTTCCGGCAAGGTGGTTTCCATCATGGTGGGCCGCAACGCATACAATATGATTGCCCCGCTGGGCGTTCTCAAAGCCGGTTGCGCCTACCAGCCGCTGGATCCGTCCTACCCGCCGGACCGCCTCCAGTTCATGGTGAAAGATGCCTCAAGCGCCCTCCTCATCCACGACGAAGACCTGGACGTGAAAGGCTTCGACGGCCCGCGTCTGGTCACCAAGGACATTGACGCGCTGCCGGAAGGCAAGCCCACGGCCGTGCCCAAGGCCGATGACCTCTTTGTCCTGCTGTACACCTCCGGCACCACCGGCACGCCCAAGGGCTGCATGCTGCCGCATCGCACCGTGAGCCTCTTTACCCAGCGCCATGTTGCGGCCCTGGGCATCGGTCCCCAGTCCCGCCTCTCGGCCTATGCCAGCTTTGGCTTCGACGCCTTTGTCGGGGACCTCTTCGGCGCTCTGGCTGCGGGCGCCGCACTGTACATCATCCCGGAAGAAATCCGGCTGGATCTGCCTGCCCTGCACGCTTTCTTTGAGGAAAACGGCCTCACCGTCGCCTTCATGACCACCCAGGTGGCCACCCAGTTCGCCATCAACTTCCCGGAGTGCAAAGGCCTGGAAGCGCTGTGGACCGGCGGCGAGAAACTCTCCTCGTTCCCGCTTCCCAAGTACCGTCTCTTCAACTGCTACGGTCCCACCGAGAGCCTGTGCTACACCATTTTCAAGGAGGTGCAGGCGGAGGCGTCGGTGCCGCCCATCGGCAAGCCCCTTCCAGGCATCCATGCGTACGTGGTGGCCAAAGGCGGCCAGCGGCTTCCCGTGGGCGCCTGTGGTGAGCTTCTGGAAGCCGGCGAGCAGGTTGGTGACGGCTACCTGGGCCGCCCGGACAAGACGGCGGAGGTTTTTGCCGACAATCCCTACGAGGCCGACAAGGCCTACCGACGCCTGTACCGCACCGGCGATGTGGTGCGTTACCGGGCCGACGGCGATATCGATTTCATCGGCCGCAAGGACTCCCAAGTGAAAATCCGTGGTTTCCGCATCGAGCTCAAGGAAGTGGAAACGGTTATCCGCGAGTTCGAGGGCATCAAAGACGTCACCGTGCAGGCCTTTGATGAGTCTGAGGGGGGCGGCAAGTTCATGGCGGCGTATATTGTTGCCGATACGCCTGTCGATATCGACAAGCTCAACGCCTTTATCGCGGCCAGCAAACCGCCGTACATGGTGCCCGCCATCACCATGCAGATAGACGCCATCCCGCTGAACGTGAACCAGAAGGTGGACAGGAAGGCCCTGCCCAAACCGCAGCGGCAAAGCAGCGCCAAACCGGCGGAAAACGCCCCGCTGAACCTCTTGGAGGAGGAAATTGCCGGTATCATCCGGGGGGCGGCCAACATCGAGGGCTTCGGCCTTACGGAACCGCTCATGTACTACGGCCTCAGCTCCCTGAGCGCCCTGCGTATCGCCACGGAACTGTACAAGAAATACGGCGTGCAGGTGGACATGGGCAGCTTTGCCCGTACGGCCACCCTGCAAAGCATTGAGAACGAGGTGCTTAAGGTTCTTATGGCGGGCGATCGGAAGACGCAGGAGGAAGTGCCAGCCGTCACGGAACCGCAGGAACTCACCTTCCAGCAGGAGGGCGTGTATTACGACTGTATGAAAGCCCCGCATGAGACGCTGTACAACATCCCCATGCTGTGGCGATTCAACGGAGACGTGACGCCGGAAGCCGTGCGCGATGCCGCTCTGGCCGTGCTCAAGGCCCATCCCAGCCTGAATACCGTGTTCCGGCAGACGGGCGGCAAGGTATACGCGGTTTCCGTGGAAGCGGAGCCGCAGGTGAGCATGGAGAAAACGGATGGACCCGTGGTGGCGGAAAACTTCCGGGAAACTTTTGTGGAGCCGTTCAAGCTGTCCGAGGGCCCGCTGTACCGGGTGAAGGTGCTGGATACGCCGGAGGGTGTGGTTCTGGCCACCGATTTCCACCATCTGGTGTTTGATGGCGCCTCCTACGACATCTTCGGCAAACAACTCTCTGCCGCCCTGCAGGGCACGGAGCCGGAAGCGGAGACCTTTACCTATGCCCAATATGCCGCCGCCCAGAAGGCGGAAGCGGGCTCCGAGTCTTACGAGCAGGACAAGGCCTTCTTTGCCCGTCAGCTGAGCGGCTTCGAGGAAGTCTCCGAGATTCTTTCCGACATGCCCGCCCACGAGGGAAAGGGCAGGGAAATGTATGTGGCGGAGGGGGTGCAGGCGCCCGGTATTGCAGAGCGATGCAAACAGCTGGGCATCACACCGGCCAGTTACTTCCTGGCGGCCACGTATATGGCTGTATCGGCCTTTACCGGCAAACGGAAGGTGTACATTTGCACCGTGTCCAACGGCCGCGGCAATCTGAAGACCGCCGGCACTATGGGTATGTTTGTGAATACGCTGGCACTGGGCGGAGATGTAATTGACGGCACCGTGGAAGACTATCTGAAGGCTGTGCACGCAGATTTCTCGGAGACGTTGCAGCACGAGAACTATCCTTTCCCGCAGGTGGCGGCAGACTTCAGCTTCCAGCCCCGGATCATGCTTGCGTACGAGGTGGGGGTGGTGGAGGGCTATGCCGGCATGCGCAGCGAAGTGCTGGAAACCGGCTATCCCAAGTTCCCGGTGAGCATTTTTGTCGATGGCGAAGAAGGCAGCGAGCGCTTTGTCGTGGCCTATGACGACAAACTTTATAGTGAAGGACTCATGCAGAACGTGGCCCGGACGCTTGCTTCCGTAGCCCGCGGCCTGCTGCAGTACAGCAAGATGGAGGAGGTGCCCTTTGTCTCCGATGCGCAGCTCCAGGAACTGAACGGATTCAACCGTTACACGCGCGAAGTCAACGGGGCCGATACCATTGTCACGCTCTTCCGCAAACAAGCCGCCGTAACGCCCGGTAATGTGGCTGTGGCCGCAAACGGAAAGACGTGGACTTATGAGGAAGCGGACCGCATGACGGACCGCATAGCGGCGCACATCGCCCTCTTGGGACTGGGCCGCGAGGACGTGGTGTCGGTGCTTATCGGCCGGAACGAATGGATGGTACTGGCCTCACTGGGCATCCTCAAGGCCGGTTGTGCCTATCAGCCGTTGGATGCTTCCTATCCGGAAGAACGGCTCAATTTCATGATCGGGGATGCATCGGCCAAACTGCTCATTGCTGATGAAGAACTCCTGCCCATCCTGAAGGATTACCGGGGCCCTGTTCTGAAGACAGCTGATATTCAGAAACTTAAAGATGGCCCGCTGCCGGAGGGACCGGCTCCTGACAGCCTCTTTATCCTGCTTTACACCTCCGGTTCCACAGGCGTGCCCAAGGGGGTGATGCTGGAGCACCGGAACCTGGTGAATTTCTGTGCCTGGTATCGGGACTATTATGGCTTGAAACCGGAGCACAAGGTGGCGGCGTATGCCAGTTACGGCTTCGATGCCTGCATGATGGATATGTATCCGGCCCTCTCCACCGGTGCGGCGGTGTTCATTATCCCGGAGGAGACGCGCCACGACATGGTGGCCTTGGACCGCTTTATGGCCGATAACGGCATCACGCACAGCTTCATGACCACTCAGGTGGGTGTGATGTTCGAGAAATATTTCCCGGAGAACCCGTCGCTGAAGCACCTGTCTGTGGGCGGTGAGAAGCTGGTGTCTGTGGACCCGCCCCAATATGCCTTCCACAACGCCTACGGCCCCACCGAGTGCACCATTTTCTCCACCATATTCGACGTGAAAGCGCGGGAGGAGAACATTCCCATCGGCCATCCGCTGGAAAATTATTTTTTGTATGTGACAGACAGCCAGTTCCGTCGCCTGCCCGTGGGTGCTCCCGGGGAGCTCATCATTGCCGGTGCCGGTGTCGGGCGCGGCTACCTGAATCAGCCGGAGAAGTCGGCGGAAAGCTTTATCGACAATCCTTTCTGTCCGGGTATGCGGGCGTACCGCTCCGGCGACATTGTGCGCTATCGGCCCGACGGAAACATTGAATTTGTGGGCCGACGGGATTCCATGGTGAAGGTGCGCGGTTTCCGCATTGAGACCAAGGAGGTGGAGGCCGTGCTGCGGGAGATGCCGGGTGTACAGGACGTGACCGTACAGGCTTTCGACAAGCCTTCCGGCGGCAAGTTCCTGGCCGCCTATGTGGTGATGGAGGGGACCTTGGACGCCAAAGCGGCCGGTGCTTTCATCCGCGAGCGCAAACCGCCGTACATGGTGCCGGAGAGCTTCAACCAGATAGACCGCATTCCGCTCAACGTGAACCAGAAGGTGGACCGCAAGGCCCTGCCGGCCCCGGCGCTTCGTTCCGTGGCGGAATATGTGGCGCCGGAAACGCCCCTGGAGAAGACGCTGTGCGACATTTTCGCCTCGGTGTTGGAAGTGGACCAGGTGGGTGCCACGGACAATTTCTTTGACTTGGGCGGTACGTCATTAGTGGTTACCAATGTGCTGGTGGCAGCCCAGAAGGCCGGCCTCGCGTTTGCCTATGCGGATGTGTTCTCTCATCCCACGGCGCGCAGCCTGGCGGCCTTCCTGATCGGAAGTGAGGTCCAGACAGAGGTGAGCATAAAGGATTATGATTATACCGCCATCCATAGCCTGCTCTCTGGCAACACGCTGGAAGCCTTTTTGAAGGGTGAACGGCAGCCGCTGGGCAAGAACATCCTTCTGACGGGCGTTACCGGCTTCCTGGGCATCCACATCTTGCGGGAGCTGCTGATTGGTACGCCGGACGACACGATTGTCTGGTGCCTCATCCGTTCCCGCAAGGCAGGCTCCACCACGGGCTGGCTCAAGGAAATGCTGACGTATTACTTCAATGAGGACTTTTCCCCGCTGTTGGGTGGGCGTATCCGCATTATTCAGGGCGATATCACCCAGCCGGAAGTGTTCCAGTCCATTCTGGATTCCGGCACTCCCATAGACCTGGTCATCAACAGTGCTGCCAATGTGAAGCACTTCTCCAAGGGTACGGACATCGAGGAAGTGAACTATGGCGGTGTCAAGAACATCGTGGCCTTCTGTGAGCAGAGCCGTGCCCGCCTGGTACACATTTCCACGGAGAGTGTTGGCGGTTCTACGCCGGGAATGCAGCCGGTGGTGTTCGATGAAAAGGATCTGTACTTTGGCCAGAAAACGGACAACCAGTATGTACATTCCAAGTTCCTGGCGGAGCGCCACATCCTGGAACACATGGTGGGCGGAACCATTAATGCCAAGATTCTTCGGGCAGGTAACCTCTCGCCGCGCTCATCCGACGGTGAGTTTCAGATGAATATGAATGCCAATGCCGCCATGGGACGCCTCAAGGCCTGCAAACGGCTGGGGATGGTACCTTATGCTTCGCTTACTGCCAGGATGGAATTCTCGCCCATTGACGAGGCGGCCCGCGCCGTGGTTCTGCTGAGCACTACTCCGCGTGAGACCTGCGTGCTGCACCTCTCCAACAACCACCTCATTCCCATGGAGGATGTGCTGGGCAGGCTCTCGCTGGTAGGGGAGACCCCGCTTGAATATGTAGAACTGGAGGAATTCAACGCTACACTGGCCCAAGCCATGAATGACCCGGCCCTGGCGCCGGATCTGTCCCTCCTGGTGGCCTACAACCAGGCTTCGGACAAGGAACCTCAGGTGATTAACTGGCCGTCTACGCAGTTCAGCCTGCAAGTGCTCATGCGCCTGGGATTCCACTGGAGTCCCACCACACCGGCCTATCTGGACCAAATGTTCGATATGCTGCGCAGCTTGGGTTATTTTGACTGATTACTGATTCGGGCAGAATTTATTCGGACTTTTCAAGACCATCGAGGGACAATCATCGGCCACCGCCGCCGAATCCGCCGCCGGTGCCGCTGATGCTGCCGGCTTTCTGCACGGTGTTGGTAAAGGTCCTGGTGCTCATGGAGTTGGTCCAGTTCATCGTGTAGATGAGCATGCGGGTGTCCATGCCCATTTCCCGGGCCAGCTGGGAGAACTCGGCCATGCCATACAGCTGGGCATACACCAGGTAGTCTTTCCAGAGCCCCACTTCCGTGGCTCCACGCTGGTCGGAGTCTGCGTGTTTATATTTACGCGTAATTTTACGCAGAAGAATATGACTATAATCCGACTATCTCCACATTTCATTTTTTACGTAACCAGAGCTCGGGATTCTCGGGCTCTTTTTCTTTCCAGACCTCGAAGTGAAGTTCGGTCTGGCCGTCGATGGTGTCCACGCGGCCGAGCGTCTGGCCGGTCTTGACCTTGTCGCCGGACTTGATTTCCACGCGCCCCAGTTTGCAGTAGAAGGTGAAATAATCGCCGTGCTGGACCAGGATGCAGCGGCCGTAGCCGGGCATCACGATCACGCGCTTCACTTCGCCGTCAAAGACGGCCCGGATCTCGGCATCGGGCGACAGGCCGATGTTGACGCCGTTGTTGGCGGGCATGATGAGCGTGGTGTAGACGGGATGGTTGTGCTTGCCGAACGTCTCGACGACCGGTCCGTCCGCCGGCCAGGGCAGATTGCCCTTGTTGGCGGCGAATTCGCCGGAGAGCTTGACGTCGACCGGCTGCGTGTCCCTGGGGACGTTCGTCCGGTTCTTCCGGGCGGCTTCCTGCTCCTTGCGGCGGGCGTCTTCGATGGCCTGGGCAATGATGCGCTCGATTTCGCGGTTGAGCGCCTCCACCTGCCTGCGCTTGGTCTCCAGCTCGCGCTGGTAGCGCTGCTTGTCCTTCTGCAGCTGCGCCACCACGTGGTCGGAGCGCAGTTCCTCGTTCCGGAGGGATTTCAGGTCCTGTTCGCGCGTGGCCCGGACGGCCTCGGCCTCCTCCCGGAGCGCCGTGAGCCGCGCCAGGTCGTCCTCGAGGGCGCGGCGCATGTCCTTGAGCCGGCGCGCCTGCGTGCCCATCGTACCGGAAAGGTCACGCAGATAGGCGTAACGGCGCGAGGCCTGGCCGAGGTTTTCGCTGGACAGGAGATACGAGTACCACACCCGCGCGTCGCGGTTCCTGTAGGCATTCCGGACGAGGCGGCGGTAATGAATTTCCATCGTGGCGAGCCGTTCGCGGAGCCGCTCGGCGGCTGCCTGGCGGACGGCGATGGTGTCGGACAGGGCGCGAATCTCGCGCTCGCTCTCCGCCACCAGTTCCCGGCGGGTGGCCACCTGCTTGCGGACGAGCCGGAGCTCGGTCAGTGCATTGTCGCTCTTGGACTTGTTCAGCTGGATCTGCCGTTCCAGCTGCTCGATCTCCTTGCGCAGCGCGTCGCGGCGGGACTCCTGCCGGGACGTGTCCTGCGCCTGCAGGGGAATGGTCGCAAGCAGCAGGACGGCCGCCGCCGCCCGTATGCGCAGGGGGCGGGTCATTTTTTCTTCTGCTCGGAGAGATTCTTGTAATACGTGGCGAGGTCCTGCTCGCCCAGGGCCTCCAGGACCTTGGAATAGTGCTCCAGCACCACGGCGCTGTCCTTGCCGCCATAGAGCATCGCGTGCTTGAAGTAGGGCTTGGCCTCTTTCGGCCGGCGAAGCAGGTACAACAGCCAGCCGTAGGTGTCGAGGTAGGTGGCGTTGTCCGGCTCCAGTTCGATGGTGCGGCGGCTCATCTTGAGCGCCTTGCGGAGCTGGCGGCCTTCCAGCGAGAGGTAGTAGGCGTAGTTGTTGAGCACGGAAGTGCGGTCGGGGTCGGCCTGCAGGGCCTGTTCATAGGTCTCATAGGCCTTCTTCCTGTCCCCGAACTGCTGGTAATAGACGTCGCCTGCAATCGAGAGCGCCTCGGCGAGGCGTCCGTTGTCCCCCTGCTCCCGGGCCATGTCGGCCATCACGCCGCATTGCGCGAGCACCGCCTCCCAGTCCTGCTTGATGTAGCACATGCGCAGTTTGAGCAGCTGGATATCGTAGTCTTCCGGATGCAGCTCGCGGTCCAGGTCGACCAGCCGGTTGATCGTGTCGCCCCAGATCCAGTAGAAAGGCGAATCGATATTGTCCATCAGCACGGTCAGGTAGTTGCTCTTCACGCCCGGGCGGACGGACTCGTTCCGCACGAGCTCTTCCAGCGCGGAGAAAAAGGCGGGAAAGTTGGCCATCCGGCGCAGGAGCTCCGTCTTGCCGAACTGGGCCGGCGCGTATTCCGGATCCAGCAGCAGGGCCTGGTTGTAATAGGCCAGGGCCACGGAATCCTGCCGGGCGGCCGCCTTGGCGTCTGCCACGACCGAGAGGGTGTTGGGGTTGCTGTACAGCGACGGGGCCATCTTGACCAGCCGCTCCACATATTCGCCTGCGCGGACCTGGTCGTGCCTGGCGTCATGGAGGGTGGCGAGGGCATACACATACCAGGTGTTGGTGGAATCCGCCCGGAAGGCGCCTGAAAGGTGCTCTTCGGCGGCGTCCAGCTCGTGCAGGGACAATTCGCACAGTCCGAGATAGTAGTTGACCGCATCGTCCGCGGGATCCTGCCTGTGCAGCTGTTCAAACAGCGGCTTCGCCTGCGCAAAATGGCCTTCGGAGTAAACCGCGACAGCGGTCAGGAAGAGGTCGTCGTCCGTCTGCGCCCGGAGGGAACAACAGGCCAGACACAGGACCGCATATAAAAAAAGCTTGCGCATACCGGACACAAAAATATGTATTTTTTGTGAGAAAAATTGGCTATTTTCGTGGGAATTAAAATTTCGGGCAGCAGGATGCAACTTTTCAAGGACAAGAAGCATCTTAACACTCGGGAAAAAGAATGGATCGAAGGGGCGAAACGCGGCGACCGCCGCTGCCAGAAAGCCATTTACGACCTCCTGTCCGCCAAAATGTTCGCAGTCTGCCTGCGCTACATGGGCGACCGGGACGCCGCGGAGGACATCCTCCAGGATGGATTCGTCACCCTCTTCGCCAAACTGGACAGCTATTCGGGAGAAGGCTCTTTCGAAGGCTGGGCCCGCAAGATCTTTGTGAACACTGCGCTGATGAGTCTCAGAAAGAAGGACATACTCAGGAACACGGAGGACGTGGACGCTGCATGGAACATCACCAGCGACGACCCGACGGCCATCCAGCGGATCGGCTACACCGACCTGCTTCACCTGGTCGCCGCCCTCCCGCCGGGTTTCCGGACAGTCTTCAACATGTATGTGATCGAAGGCTATTCGCACAAGGAAATTGCCGAGTCGCTGGGGATTTCGGAGACCACCTCCCGTTCGCAGTTGCAGCGGGCGCGCGTATTGTTGCAATCGAAGATCAAAGAGAAGTATTAAGATGCCGGACATGGAATTCAGCGAATTCGACCGCCAACTGAGGTCGATGCTTGCAGATGCGGAGGTGAAGCCCTCACGCCGCGTCTGGAAGGGCGTGTCCGCGCGTCTGGCCCCTGCGGCACCCGTCGCCAGCCCCTGGAGCTGGATGAGATGGGCGGGCCTGAGCCTGGCCGCAGCAGCGGCAATCGCCGCCGGCATCTTCTTCCCGGGTACACGCACCTCAATTCCAACCAAAATTAATAATCAGCCGCAAGCGACCCTGCTTGCGCAGACCGGCGTAGGCGCGGCCAAGGCGCTCGCCGTGCTCGTCGCGTCCGCCGCGCTGCCGCTGTCGGCGCTCGGCGTTCTCCTGTTCCGTCCCCGGCGACTGAACGTCGG
>CAJOMB010000078.1 GCA_905235615.1 uncultured Bacteroidales bacterium
TGAGTATCAAGAGCTTCAGCGCCCAGAGCGAGAAAAGCCGTGTGATTGTGGTCATCTCCGACGGTGAAAACCATGAGGACGACCCCGTAGCCGCCGCCAAGCAGGCCGCCGAGCTGGGCATCAAGGTGTACACCATCGGCGTGGGCAGTGCCGAGGGCCAGCCCATCCCCGTGGAAGGAGGGCTCATGCGGGACAAGGACGGAGAAATTGTGGTCACGCGCTTGGACGAAGACACCCTGCGGGCCATCGCCAAGGCCGGCGGCGGCGCCTACATCCATGCCGGAGGGGAGGAATTCGGCCTGAATCCCATCGTGGACGACATCCGCAAGATGGAGGATGAGGAGTTTGACAGCATCGTCTTCGAAGAGTACGACGAGCAGTTCATGTACTTCCTGGGCATCGCCCTCCTGCTGCTCGTGATTGAAATGCTCATCGGCGAGCGAAAACCCCGCCGAAAACTGTTTGAAGTATGAGGAAGTTTTTGTGCATAAGCATAGCGCTATGCTGCTCGGTGGCCGCTTTTGGCCAGAAGGCAGACCTGCGCAAAGGGAATCGGCAATTCAAGAAAAAAGACTATGCGGCGGCCGATATCAGCTATCGCAAGGGGCTGATGCTGGACACGGCTTCCGTGGCGGCACACTATAACCTGGCCAACAACCTGTACAGGCAGGAAAATTTGGACGAAGCGGCCAAGCAACTGGACGCCGTCTCCATGAGCGCTTCCGAGGCTCCCTTCGCCCCGGACTACTATTTCAACCGCGGAGACGTGGCCATCGCCAAGGAAGACTGGCAAACGGCCGTGAACATGTTCAAGGAATGTCTGCGCCGCACCCCGGAAGACCTGGATGCCAAGGAGAACTACCTCTATGCCCGCAACAAACTGCAGGAACAGCAGCAGAACCAGGATCAAAATCAGAATCAAGACCAAAACCAGGATCAGAACCAAGATCAGCAACAGGACCAGAACAAAGATCAGGATAAGAATCAAGACCAGAACCAGGATCAGCAGCAGCCCCGGCAACAGCCTCAACAGCAGCCCCAGCTGAGTCCCCAGCAGGCCCAACAGCTGCTGCAGGCCATTCAGGACAAGGAAAAGAAGACCCAGGAAAAGGTGGAGGAAAAGAAGGCCGACGCCCTCAAGTCCCGCCGGAAGGAAAAGAATTGGTAGAGAGATGAAAAGACTGTTTACAATCATGGCCGCCCTCCTCACGGGCATGGCCGCATGGGCCCAGGGCAGCATCCGGGTAGAGGTTCACAACATCGTGGAACTCTCCGAGCGTTTCAATCTGGTGTTCGTGGTGGAAGGTGAGCATGCGCCCTCGGACTTCCGCTGGGACGCTCCGGAAGACGTCACCGTGGTGTGGGGCCCGCAGAAAGGCTCCTCCACCAGCATCCAGATGATCAACGGAAAAACCACCCGTTCATCCCAGACCTCCTACACCTACATCCTGCAGGCCAAGAAGACCGGCACCCTCACCCTCCCGGCCGCCACGGCCAAGATCAAGGGTGATGAAATCCGTTCCCGCTCCACCACCGTCCAGGTAGTGGACGACGGCTCCTCCTCATCGGCCACAGGCAGTTCAAACGCCTCCTCCGGCAGCGAACGCTCGCAGACCCGCTCGCAGGCCTCTTCCAATGCCGATATTTTCATGCGGCTGAGCCTGAGCCGCACCTCCGTAGTGGTGGGAGAACCCGTCACCGCCACCCTCAAGATCTATCACCGCGCCAACCTGCAGGGCTTCGAAAACGCCCGCTTCCCCTCTTTCAACGGCTTCTGGAGCCAGGAGGTGGAATCCCCTTCCAACATAGAATTCCAGCGGGAGCAGGTGGACGGAACCATGTATAATTCCGCCGTGCTCCGCCGCTGGGTCATCATCCCGCAGAAGGCCGGAGACCAGACCATCGAACCCGCCGAAGTGGTTTGCCTGGTCAATATCCAGCAGCGCCGCTCCACCGGCTCCGTCTTTGACGACTTCTTCGGCAGCGACTATGTGACCATCCGCCAGCGCGTGACCACCAAGGCGGCCAAGGTGCATGTGGACGCCCTTCCCGCCGGCGCTCCGGCTTCCTTCGGGGGCGGCGTGGGAGATTTCAAGCTATCGGCCCACCTGAGCAAGGATTCCCTGAAGACGCACGATGCGGCTTCCCTCATCGTCACGGTGTCCGGAAAAGGCAACGTGGCCCTTTTGGAAGCACCCAAGCTCAACTTCCCGCCGGATTTCGAGGTGTATGACGTAAAAACCAGCGTAAACACGGACAAGAGCGGAACCTCCGGCTCCAAGACCTTCGAATACCCGTTTATTCCGCGCAGCCCGGGCGCCTTCGAGATAGGCCCCGTGCATTACAGTTATTATGACGTGAACAAGCGCAAGTACCAGACACTTTCCACGGCGGCCCTTCCCCTTGCCGTAGCCCGCTCCGCCTCTTCGCAGGGCGGCAGCCAAGCCGACGCGGCCAACACCCTGGTGGTGGACCGCAAGGGCGTCAAGAACCTGGGGCAGGACATCCGCTTTATCCGCACCAAGACTTCCCTGAGCCCGGACAAAGGCTTCCTGGTCTATTCCAAGGGCTGGTTCGCGGGAATCTGCCTCATCCTGCTGGCCGGCTTAGGCTTCTGGGCAGGCTTCCGCAAGGTGGCGGAGAGACGGGCCGATGTAGCCGGTACGCTGAGCCGCAAGGCCACCCGCCAGGCCCTCAAACGGCTGGCCCAAGCCAAGGATTTCCTGGACAAGAACCTCTACACGGCCTTCTATGAAGAGCTGCACCGCTCCTTAGTGGGCTTCGTGGGAGACAAGCTCTCCATGGATATGGCCGATCAGAACAAGGAGAACATATCGGCCGCCCTCACCGCCGGCGGCGTTCCTGAAAGCACCGTGACGGACTTCGTGGCCCTGTTGAACGCCTGCGAGGAAGCCCGTTACTCCCCCGATGCCGGCCATGACGCCATGAATGAGCATTACGGGAAGGCCGTTTCCACCATCACCGCCATCGATTCTTCCATGAAAAAAACACCCCTTAAAGGCACCGTGCTGGCTCTCGTGCTCTTGATGGCCCTGCCTATGGGCCTGCAGGCCGCTCCCATGAACTACCCGGATTCCCTGTGGCAGGCGGGCGTGGAAGCCTACACGGCCGGAGACTATCCCCAGGCCCTGAAAGACTGGGAAGACGTGCAGGCCACCGGGCTCATGTCCAAGGAACTGTACTACAACCTGGGAAACGTGTATTTCAAGAACCAGGAAATGGCCCGGGCCATCCTCTGGTATGAGCGCGCCCTCAAGCTGGACCCGTCCGACGCGGATGTGCGCTACAACCTGGAATACGCCCGCAGCCTTACCCAGGACAAGATTGAGGAAGTGCCGGAGATTTTCTTCGAGCAGTGGGGGCACGCCCTGTGCTACCTGCTTCCCTCCAATACCTGGGCGGCCCTTTGCCTGCTGTTCCTGGCCCTTACTGTAGCCGGTGCACTGCTGTTCCTGCTGGGCAGCACCTCCGGACGGCGCCGGTTGGGCTTCTTTGCCGGCATCGCCTGTCTCCTTCTCGCCTTCCTGGGCTGGGACTTCGCCCAATGGCAACGGCAGGAGGCCCTTGCACAGGACCGCGCCATTGTGATGCGGCCCGTTTCCAGCGTGAAGAGCTCGCCATCGGCCGACGGGGCCAAAGACCTCTTCATCCTGCACGAGGGTACCCGCGTGAAGATTCTGGACAACGTGGGCTCCTACACCAACATCGAGCTGGGAGACGGCCGCCAGGGCTGGATTCCCGCGGGGGACATTGAGGTGATTTGACGGGAGAGTCCGGTTACGGCAGATAATCTCTTCTATCTCTCCCTCGGTCTCTTCCGGACTGTAACGAAGTCTGAAAGGGAATGGGCCGTTAGAAGTACTTGTAGAACAGGGCAAGAGACTGCATCCCCGCCCACATCTGGCGAAGTAGGTAGCTCTCATTCGGCGAATGGATGGTATCCCTCTCCAGCCCGAAGCCCATCAGGAGCGGATCCGTCCCGAGGATTGTCTGCATATCCGCAAGAATTGCGATGGAGCCACCCCCGCGGGAAGGTACCGGCTCAATCCCGTAGACTTCCTCCATGGCGCGTGAAGCGGCCTTGTATGCCGGAGAGGTGATGGGGATAAGAAAACCGTCTCCACCTTCGCAAGGAGTCACCTCAACCTTTACGCACCCCGGAGCAATCGAGATGAAATGCTTCTCGAAGAGCTCGGTAATCTCCCGGGAGCGCTGATTGGGAACCAGTCTCATGGAGATCTTCGCGTGCGCGGTGGAAGGGAGGACGGTCTTCGCGCCCGTTCCGGTATAACCGCCCCAGATGCCGCAGACATCCAGGCAAGGGCGGATTCCCGTGCGCTCCATGGTGGTATACCCTTCCTCTCCACGGACCTCATCTATATTCAGGAACGCCTTGTACTCTTCCAGGTCAAACGGTGCCCGGGAGAGCATCGCCCGGTCCTCCTTCGAGAGCTCCACCACCCTGTCGTAGAAGCCCGGAATGGCTACACGTCCCTTCTCGTCATGCAAGGAGGCAATCAGTTCGCACAGGACATTGATGGGGTTGGCAACAGCGCCCCCGTAGTGCCCGGAGTGAAGGTCCTTGTTGGGGCCCGTCACCTTCACCTCCAAGTACGCGAGGCCTCTCATGCCGCAGTTGATGGAGGGCACCTTGTCCGAGATCATCGTGGTGTCCGAGACCAGGATAACATCCGATTGGAGCATCTCCTTATGGGCCTCAACCCATGCGGGGAGGGACGGGCTGCCAATCTCCTCCTCGCCTTCGAAGATGAACTTCACGTTATGGTGCAACAGCCCCGCCCTCACCTCATGCTCGAAGGCCTTCAGGTGCATGAACAGCTGTCCCTTGTCGTCATTCGCGCCACGGGCATAGATGGCCTCCTCTCCGGTGGCCGGGTCGCACGCGATGACGGGCTCGAAAGGGTTTGTCCGCCACCTTTCGAGCGGCTCCGGCGGCTGTACGTCATAATGTCCGTAAACCAGGATGGTCTTCGGGGCGCCGATGTCCTTATAGCCGAAGACAACGGGATGCCCGACCGTCTCATAGACGGCAGCCTGATCCGCTCCTGCATCTTTGAGTAGTTCCACAAGACGGTTGGCACAGCGGCGCATATCGGCCTTGTGTTCAGGCTTGGCACTGACCGAGGGGATCCTCAGCAGCGAAAAGAGCTCTTCAAAAAAACGTTCCCTGTTCTCCTGGATGTACTGTTGCATACGATATCAATTAACGTGGTTACTTTATGTGGGGAGTAGTCCACCATACAAAAATAAGCATTTTTTGTCACCTTGCAATCCCTCACCAAGATTAGGCCACACACGAATCTGGAGGGCTTCGACCAAGTCCTCCGCTTCATAATAAACTAAAGCATAATATAATTTAATAAAATATTTCGCGGTTATATTAAACTTTACTATATTTGCAGTTGTAAAAAGAAAGACCAATGATCAAAAGATTTTCAGACGCTGAAATCCTGCAGATGCTGGGTCTGCGCTTCAAGCAGTACCGGGTGGCGCTGGGACTTACGCAGGCAGAGTTGTCCGCCAAGGCGGGCGTTTCGGTGATGACCCTCCATAAATTCGAAACGGGGACAGCCCGCAATGTCACGGCCACAACGCTCATTTCCCTGATGCGCTATACCGGTCTAATTGAGAATCTGGACGCCCTTATTCCCGAAGTTCCGGAATCTCCTTACTCCAACCTATACAACAAACAGAGAGTAAGACACAATGGCAACAAGAAGCAATAAAGATATCCAGACCCTGACGGTCTCCCTGTGGGGTGTGAACATTGGAACACTCCAGTGGAATCTGCGCACCCAGTCCAGCTTGTTCTGGTTCTCTCCAGACTATTTCAAGGGCGGGTACGACATAGCGCCCATCACTCATCCCAAGGCCCAGCAGAGCCCGGCCATAGCCATTCACGGCATCAAGGAGCCCAAAATATACCAAGGGCTCCCCTCTTTTCTGGCGGATTCCCTGCCGGACCGTTGGGGTAATGCCGTGTTCGATGCCTGGTTCAAGGAGGAAGGTCTTCATGAGAAAGACAAGACTCCCCTGACCAAGCTCTCCTTCATAGGAAGGCGCGCAATGGGCGCCCTGGAGTTCTATCCGGTATCTGACAGCGGCTTTTACGATAATGAACAGGTGCGGATAGACCGCCTGTACGAGCAGGCCCAGCAGATAGAGCAACAACTTGCCGGCAAGAGCATTCCTGCCGGAGAGCCGCTTACACGCCGCGCGCTCACGGCCATCGGGACATCCGCCGGCGGCCGACAGATGAAGGCCATCATTGCCATAGCCCCGGATGGGACCATCTACGCCGGCCAGACCGGTGCCAGCCCGGAACTTGAGCACTGTATCATTAAGTTCAACACGCCGGAACACGCCCTGTCCGAAACGGAAATGACGTACTTCCAAATGGCCTGTCAGTGCGGCATCACTATGATGGACAGCCGCCTGATTGAGGTGGAAGGGATCCGGCATTTTCTGACGCGCCGCTTCGACCGTAAGGATGGAGAGAAACGCTTCATGCTGACCCTGGCCGCCGTTGATCCGGACGCCCATAGCTACGAAGATATGTTCCGAACCTGCCGGGAGCTGGGAATTCCCAAGCCGGAAATTGACGAACTATTCAAGCGCGCCGTTTTCAACGTGTTCACCAATAACACGGATGACCACGAGAAGAACTTCTCCTTTCTGATGTCACCTGAAGGTCAATGGCACCTTGCCCCTGCCTATGACCTTACCTTCATCATTGCCACGAATGGCATCGAGCCCGAAAAGACACACAGTATGTCCATTGGCGGCAAATACACGGACATAACCACCGAAGACCTGATCCGTTTGGGCAGGGATAACTCCGTGAGAAATCCGGAAGAAGTAATAGACTGCGTGCTAAAAGGAACGGAGAACTATGAGGACCTGGCCCGCAAAAACTGCGTGGACAGTTTCCACATTGAGCTCATCTCCAAACGCCTGCAGGACCTGCGCCCGGAAGGCAGGAAGATCATCCAGACCATACCGGAAGCATTCTCTTTTACGACAGAAGGCGGCCATACCGTTTCCAACATCCGTTTTGAG
>CAJOMB010000079.1 GCA_905235615.1 uncultured Bacteroidales bacterium
CCCTGCGCCCACGGATCGGCCATCTTCACCCGCGGTGAAACCCAGTCCCTGGCCACCGTTACCCTGGGCACCAAGATGGACATGAAGGAAATGGACGAGGTGCTCATCCAGGACGACCAGCAGTTTGTCCTTCACTACAACTTCCCTCCTTTCGCCACCGGCGAAGCCAAACCCCAGCGCGGCACCGGCCGTCGCGAAATCGGCCACGGCAACCTGGCCATGCGCGCCCTCAAGCCCGTGATTCCCACGGCTCCCGAATTCCCTTACGCCGTGCGCGTAGTTTCCGATATCCTGGAATCCAACGGTTCCTCTTCCATGGCTTCCGTCTGCGGCGGCTGCCTGGCCCTGATGGATGCCGGTGTCAAGATCACCAAGCCGGTGGCCGGTGTGGCCATGGGCCTGATCACCGACGCCGAGCACCCCAACGACCGCTACGCCATCCTCACCGACATCCTGGGTGACGAAGACCACCTCGGAGACATGGACTTCAAGGTAACCGGTACCAAGGACGGTATCACCGCCACCCAGATGGATATCAAGGTGGACGGTCTGTCCTACGAAGTGCTGGAGAAAGCCCTGGAGCAGGCCCGTCAGGGACGCCTCCACATCATGGGCGAAATGCTCAAGACCATCCCCGAGCCGCGTGAGGACTTCAAGCCCTTCGTGCCCCGCATGGTCCAGATCGAGGTGGCTTCCGAGTTCATCGGCGCCATCATCGGAAAGGGTGGAGAAACCATCCAGGGCATGCAGAAGGAATTCGGCACCACCATCACCATCGACGAGGTGGACAACGGAGACGGCACCACCAAGGGCGTGGTGGATATCTTCGGCACCGACAAGGCTGCCATGGATGCCACGCTGGAGCGCATCAAGGGTATCTGCGCCGTTCCCGAGGCCGGCCAGGTGTACCACGGCAAGGTGGTGAGCATCCTGGAATTCGGCGCCTTCATCGAGATTCTGCCCGGTAAGGAAGGCCTCCTCCACGTGAGCGAGATTGCCTGGACCAAGACCGAGAAGGTGGAGGACGTCCTGAAGGTGGGCGACGAGGTGGATGTGAAACTCCTCGAAATCGATGCCAAGACCGGCAAGATGCGCCTGTCTATGCGCGCCCTCACGGAGAAGCCCGAAGGCTATGTGGAACCCAAGCGCGAACCCCGTGGCCCGCGCCGCGAAGGTGACCGCAGGGACCGCGGCCCGCGTCGTGACGGCGACCGCGGACCCCGCCGGGACAACAACAAGCCCCGCAAGCCCCGCTTCGAGAACAACGACGAGCCCAAGAACAACGAGCCGGACGTGTTCTAAGCACAACTGAATCTGTTAAAAGAGGCTGACCAAAAAAATTGGTCAGCCTTTTTTATGCGTAGCCGAAGGAATCGGTGGAGGAAACGCTGTCATAGGAGCGGGAATAGTCTTCGTCATATTCCCGCTTGTATTGGGAAATGTAGGCCTGGTAGGCCGATCGGGCATCTTCTTCGCGTCCTTGCTGGCGATAGGCCTGGACTCTGCCGGCGAGGGCATCTTCGTCCAAAGGGTCGTTCTGACAGAGGATGTCGGCGCAGAGGAGGACGTTGCCATATTCTTTCAGGGAGAGGCGGCGCCACAATTCCTGCTGAACCAGGGGATAGAGTTTTTCGTTGGTCGCTTCTTTCATCTTGTCAAAGAGCGGGTCCGATTCGCCCCGCAGGAACTTGCCGCGGGCGAGCAGGCGAAGCAGCAGGTCCTTTTCTTTCTGCGGCTCTGTGAGCATTTTCTGAACGTCCATGTAGTCGCAATGGAAAGAAGGTCCGGTTCGAAGGATAAAGCTGCCCTCTTCGAAGACGATGCTCACGTCCTCCAGTTGCGAAAGGGCTTTGCGGAGTTTGTTCATGGTGACGTTGCACAGGTTTTTGGCCCGGTTGTCGTCTTTGTCCGGCCACAGGCTGGCTTTCAGGCGCTTGGAACTCACACCCTTCTCTCCTCCATACAGGAGCAGTAGAAGCATGTGGCGGAGTTTTTCGCTGAAAATAACGGAAATGTCTTCCTCCCGGGGGTCGTAAACGGCAAAATCACCGAAGAGGAACACGGCGTTGGGCGCCTTGTCCATCGGCGTCAGCGGCCCGCGCTGAATGCCTGTGCCCGCATTCTTCCGGGACCGGAGGTTCCGCCCGCGAAGGTAAACCACCGCGAAGGCTACAATCAGAAGGATGAGGAAAAGGAGGAACAGACCACGGCGCAAGTAGGTAACGGCCAGGGTGGACAGTTTCCGTTCCATGGGCGGGAAGGACAGGGTGTACACGGTGACGCGGGAGTCAATGTCGTTGGTGGATTCCTCCGTGACAGCAATCAGTTTATAGAGACGCTCGTCATAATAGAGGTTGGCGTTGGTGGTGATGTGGTCCGAATTCATCGGCAGCGGATTGGCATAGCGCGTGGAGGAACCGTCACGCAGGGAGAAACGACAGAGCTGCAGCTCCGTGTCCGTGTAGCTTTCCGGGTAGAAGAGGGTGTAGAAACAGCCGTCACCGGGCAGGACCAAATTGCGCACAGGCACTTTGTTGGGCTCCTGGGCATCCAACTCCCACAGTTTGCGGGCGGTAAGGGTTTCCGGATCGATTTCGAAAAAGTCGTACAGATACTGTCGGCCGACGATATGGTCGCCGATTTCATTGCCCATGCCGCCAAAAAGGTAGATTTTGTCCGTCGATGCGTCCCAGCCTGCCGCAGAGAAATAGCGGGGCCAGACCGCGTCGCCGCGCAAGGGGCCCATCTTTTCCCATCCGTCCCCAGTCTGTCTGTAGAACTGATTGCTGTACAGACGGTTGCCGAATCCGCCGAAGAGGTAGTGACTGTGACGGAGGGTGTCGGTGATAAGGTCGTGGTGGTGCAACTGGGTGGGAAATTGCCAGGTGGAGAGCACGGTCCATTCGTGCGTGTCCTTGTCCAAGCGGGCCATCGTGGGGGTGCCGGCAAGCTCCCGGCCCTCGTGGAACACTTCGTAACAGTAATAGCCGTCTTCAGCGGGGAAACTGGCCCCCAGAAAGGTGTGGAGGGGATTGTGTCCGGTCCGGTATTGCATCACGGCCTCCCTTCCCATTGACACGAGGGTGAGGGAATCCGAGCCGATGATATAGACTTGATGGCGGTCGGCATCGTACCCGCAGGTGCTGAAGCGGGGGCTGAAGCGGCTGTAAACCTTTTTCCATTGCATCCGCTCCCTGTTCAGCCATTCAGGATTGGACACTTTGCCGATAACCCGGTTGCCGGAGCTGTGGACCCGGTTGCCGGAATCTTCGTCCAGCGGGATGTTCCAGTGCATGCGGTCCGCCGTGATGGAGAGCCGGCGCATGTCAAAGGAGGGGACGTCAATCCGGTATTTGTTCTTGCCAAAACTCAGGACAATTCGCATGTCTTCCAGCAAGGGCTGCTCCGCGCCCGCGACATACCGTCCCACTTGCAGGGCGACACTGTCCCGCTTCGGGTACAGGCAGAAGCGGACAGGCAGCCAGTCGCCGGGCTGCAATTCCGACTTGGGGATGCTCAACTGCGTAATGAACCGGTGCCCTTCCCAGATGACACGGAACAGCAGTCCGTCCCCCTGGCTGTCATAAAACAGGCAGATGCCACCGGGGTTGTTTTCTTCTTTCACACTGCCGGCCCGGAAGATGTAGCCCACGTCCTGGTCCTGCGTGGGGGCGAAGTCGAAGCGGACGGAAAGGGAGTCGGTGAAGCTGTTTCGTATGCGGAAACTCATGCTGGTACGGTCCTCGATGGAATAATCCATCCCACGGAAATGCAGGCCCTGCGCCCCCGTCGGCCAGCAGGACAGGACGGTCCAGATAAAAAGCGTCCCACCCCACTTTTGAACAATCTGTTTAAAAACGCCCCTGTTCATTTTGAATATTTTTAAAACAAAGGTATTATTTTTTTGCGGTTAACCCAAATTTTTTCAAAAATAATGATTAATTAACCCGCAATTTAATCTTTCGCCATTTACTTTGCATCCAGTAAACGCGCGAAAACTAATGACCCGTATTGTCTCCAGCTGTTTCTTTCTGCTGTTCTCCGTCCTTTCCATGACGGCGGGCGTATCGTGCAACAAGGGCATGGCGGGCAGCGGAGACGTACAGGTTCCCCCTCCGGCAATGGATGCCGTTGTCTATACAGACCTCCACGATCCCATCGGAGACGCCGGCCAGTTCTACATGCCGGAGGAGCCCCGTGTTCCGCAGCGCTACTGGACCTGCGTTGACATGATGTCCTACGGCCTCCCCTACCAGCTTCTTTGCGAATCCGTCGCCGGTCTGGTGAACGGCGCCTTCCAGGAAGGCCGTTCGGATGTGGCCGTCTGGCTGGATATCGACTCTGAATCCTACAACAATGCCAAGTCCTTCATAGGTAAGGAAGTCGGTCGTCAAACGGCCTTCGAGCTTTGCTTCAAGGAGTACGGCCCCTTCGACGGCGCCCGTGTTCAGGTGAAAGATATATTCCGGGGGGTGTATGTACTTTGTGATGTAAATGCCTGCCCGGAGAGTTCCGTGGTGGCATCGGTGGCCGCGCATGTGTTCCAGGCCCCCATCGTGGACGTCTCCATAGAGGAGCGCTTCATTGCCGAAGGCTATTCCCTGAAATATGACGCCCGGCACAAGACCACGGAGGACGCCTGGCGGGAATTCAAGGACCGCTGCCGGAACGACGCCCTGGTCATGATGCCCGTAGGCACCGCCGAGCTCCGCAACTACTCCATTTGCAACCATCTTTTCACGGTGAACCTGTGCAAGTTGCGCGACAGCGTGGACGGCGGCATGAACAGCGTCCTGATGGACGAGGTGCTCCGCTGGCTCCGGCCCAATGCTCCGGTCCTGGGCTGGGAAGGCGGTCCCTTCGGCGAGGATGAATTCGTCGGGAAAGTCTCCCGGCACGGCCACTTGATGCTGGCCGCCGACTGGTGCTACAACACTTCGCTCACCGCCGCCGGCGCCCGGCAGCGTCAGCCGCAGGCCCTTGCACCCGTCATCAACCCGCGCACCATAGATTATAATCAGAAGAAGAACTTCGTCACGTACATCCTCACCGACGGCGACAATTTCCAGTGGCTGATGGGGGACGGCTTCGTGAAAGATTTCTACACCCTTTCCTCCCGCACGGAGACGCGCATGAGCTATACGCTGTGCGCCCAGGCGATGGCGGAGTTGTCCCCGGACCGATACGACATGCTGATGAGCCGCTGCGGACCGGACAACACCCTCATGGAAACCTTCGGCGGCGGCTATTTCTATGCCGATACCTACGCCCAGGCCACCGACCGCCGCTCCGAGAGCCTCACGGCCCTTGCGGAGCGTACGGGCGCGCACATGCGCCAGCACCGGCTGAAAGTGTTGCAGCTGACCGCCTGGCGGGCCTTCTGCCCGGAGGCCCTGGAAGCCTACCAGGCCTTTGTGGACGCCAACGACGAGCTGGAAGGCATCTATGTGATTCAATATTCTCCCTACACGGGCGGCAACGGCGAAATCCGCTGGTTCACCAACAGGCAAGGCTATGACATTCCCGTCATCAGTGCCAAATATGCCCTCTGGGCGGGCTTGGACACGAATGTGGGCGGCGGCAATCCCAAACAGGTCTCCGACCGCATGAAGGCGTATGAGCCGGACGGGGAAAGCTCCTGGTCGTTCTGCACGGTGCACGCCTGGAGCAGCTTCGCCGGCCTCCGGTCCTCCGATGCCGTTCAGAACTGCATGCTGCAGCTGCCGGAGCGCTTCCAGGCCGTATCGGCGCAGGAACTGGTGTGGCGGGTGCGAATGGCCTATCGGCCGGAACAGACGAAAACATATCTTACACATATCCAAAACTAATTTAACCCATTAACAATGAAACAATCCAATTCTCTTAAGGCTTTTGCCCTTGCGGCGCTTGCAGCAGCAACCGTCGCAGTGCTGCCCTCCTGCAACAAGCAGCAGAGCGCAGAGGAAGACTGGGGTACGGGGACCATCTCCGGTGTCGTCACCGACACCGGCGGCGACCGTATCGGCTCGGTAGCCGTAACCGTGGATGGAACTTCCACCGCGACGACAACCGCCGCTGACGGTACCTTCTCGCTGACGGTCACCATCAAGAAGGCCCTGGTCGTGAAGTTCGAGAAGTCCGGCTATGCCACCGTGGCCATGACGGTTCCCCACGCCAGCTTCGTGGGTGGCAAGGTTACCCTGAACCCGGTTCTGGAAGTGGCCGACGCCGTGATTACCGGCCGCGTGCTGGATGCCAGCCACGGCAACGTTCCGTTCGCCGGCGTGACGGCTTCCATCGGCTCCAAGGAGATGGTGACCGGCGCTGACGGTGTGTTCACCTTCACCGACCTCACCATCCAGGATTACACCCTTATCCTTCGCAAGACCGGCGCCATGACCATTACGCGCCAGCTGAAGAAGGAAGACTTCGTGGACCACAAGATCACCCTCGAAGACATCGGCATGGGCGGCAAGGAACTCTTCCGCGGCAAGTCCTTTGACGATATCCAACAGCAGGCTCCGCTCCTGTTCATGAATGAATTCCGCGGCGGTTGGGGCGGCGGCGGCCTCACTGACTGGTCCTGCTCCTTCATGTCCGCCCAGTGGAAACAGGAAGGCAACATTGAGAACCAGGGCGAAGGCATGGCCCTGCGTATCCGCAACGACGAAGAAGACCGGACGAATCCCGCCGACCAGGTATTCCAGGATACCTATATTTATGGTATCAAGGACATTACCGCCGACAACAAGTACCTCACCGTGTATGCCCGTACCCACCAGGGTCCCGCCCACTTCGGCGTGGTGGTGGTGGACATGACCTCCGAAGATCCCGAGGCCGTCCGGCTTCCGGAGACCGACCTGAAAGAATACACCGACGGTTTCTCCAGCGGCGACTACCTGAACTTCCAATACGACCTGTCCGCTTATGTGGGCAAGCGCATCGCCATCGCCATCGGCACCTACCGCTGGGCTACCGGCGACTACTGGGTGCAGGTTCCGCTCAAGCACATCACCTTCGCACCCGAATATGTGAAGAACGACGATCACCTCACCGGCAACGAAGTTCCCGACCTCCCGGGCTGGCATCTGACGCTGGAACAGCTC
>CAJOMB010000080.1 GCA_905235615.1 uncultured Bacteroidales bacterium
GCGTCATTTCGTACGCCAGGTAATGAAGAACCACAAATCCGGTCATAACAACAAACAAAGATAAGGATTTTGTGCTTTCCCTGCAAAATGTTATTTTTGTATCGGCAAAAAATAAAGATGATAGCTACCAAGTGCTTATATTTGCTTGTAAGCGGTCCGGGGGATGTCTATCTGGAGCAGGCTTATATCAGTGCTTCCAGTTGCGTCCGTCATAATCCGGATGCGGCCCTTACGCTCCTGACGGACAGGCTCACGGCCGAAGGATGGCTTCGGGAGAGCCCGATCGCAGACGCTTTCCGGGCCCTTTTCAAGGAGATCAAGGTGGTGGATCTGGACGGCTCTCTGCCGCCGATGCAGCGCTCCCGCCTTCTGAAAACGGGAATGCGGGAGTATGTGGAGGGGGATTTCCTCTTTATCGATGCCGATACGGTAGTGGCCCGCAGCTTGGAAGACATTGACAGCTTCGATGCCACCCTGGCGGCCTGTCCGGACCTTCATGCCACTTTCCCGGAGCATCCGCACCGCCGGGCCACCATCAATATGTGCAAGAAGCTGGGTTTTGATGCCCGTGTGACGAAAACTTATTTCAACAGCGGGGTGATGCTGGTGAGGGACACGCCTCAGAATCACGCCTTCTTCAAGGCCTGGCAGCAGAATTACCTGCACGGTTTCGCAGCCCGCATCCGGCCGGACCAGCCCTCCCTGGCCCAGACAGACGCCCAGCTGGGTTTCCCTGTCCGGGAGCTTCCCGGTGAATGGAACTGCCAGGTGCAGAACGGAGTCCGTTACTTGAAGGATGCCTATATCCTCCATTATATGGTGACCAACCAGTCTTCCGGGGAGGAAGAAAAACTGTATATCCTCAATAGCAGGAATCTGCTCCTGCGGGTGCGGAAAGAGGGTTTGGGACCTGTGGAAGCCATTCTTCAGAATCCGCTCAGGGGGTATGCGCCTTCTGTCAGGGTTTTTGCCGGAGAGGACCTTTATTTCTTCCAGACCCGCCGTTACAAATGGATGCGCGGCAAATTCTCTCGGGAGGGTTTCTCCCTGACGGAGTGGCTGCTCAAAGTGAAAGACCATCTGCTAAAACGCGTATAAAGATGCCAGTAGTCAGTGTCATCATTCCCAGCTACAATCTGGGAGAATATCTGGGGGAGACCCTTAAAAGCGTTCAGGACCAGACTTTCCAGGATTGGGAATGCTTAGTGGTGGAGAACGGCTCTAACGACAATTCGACGGAAGTGATTCGGGAATTCGTGTCGATAGATGCCCGCTTTACGCTTATCCCCCTGCTTTCCAACATAGGAGTGGCGGCCGCCCGCAACATGGCCATGCACCGCTGTTTCGGAAAGTATATCCTTTTTTTGGATGCCGATGACCTGATTGGCCCCGGTTACATGAAGGCGGCCGTGGAGGCCATGGAAGAAGACCCTTCCTTAGATGTGGTCTATGGGAAGGCGGAACGCTTCGGAAGCGAGACATTCTGGGACCTTCCGCCCTTCTCCATGTCCACTATGCTGTCCCGCAACTGCCTGTATGTGAGCTGTTTCTTCCGCAAGCAGGAGCACGACCTGTATTTGGGGACGGGCTTTGACACTTCTTTTTCCTCCGGTTACGAAGACTGGGATTTCTGGCTCAGCCTCTTCCAGTCCCTTCCCGGGGAGCCCCGCGTGTTGCAACTCCCGGAGGTGTATTTCTACTACCGGACACGCCGGAATTCCCGCAATACGGGCGTCTCCGACGAGGCGCTGAAGGAGATTCGCTACAAGCTCTGGGACAAGCACAAGGAGCTGTATGCCCGCTATTTCCCGGATCCCTTGGAGACGGTGGAATACCGCCGCATGGAGCGTGCCTTCCGGAAGGCTTCGGACACCCCCTGCTGGAAGCTCCGGATGGCCGTGAAAAAGCTTTTGGGCCGATGACTGCGCGGGTTCTCGTGATCGTTGTCACCCATAACGGGATGCGGTGGATAGACCGCTGCATAGGTTCCGTTATTTCGGGGGCGAAAACGGCCGATTCTGCCCCCGAAGTTGCTGTGTATGTCTGGGACAATGCTTCTACGGACGGCAGTGCAGACTACGTGGCGGAGCATTTCCCGCAGGCCGTACTGGTCAGAAGTCAGGAGAATTTAGGATTTTCCATTCCTAATAATAAGGGTTTTGAGTATGCCATTCGGGAGGGCTTCGACTATGTTTATCTGCTGAACCAAGACGCATGGTTGGAGCCCGGCGCCTTGGAGAAACTGGTGGCCGCCGCCGAATCTCATCCGGAGTACGGCGTCCTGAGCCCCCTCCAGATGACCGACGGCTATCAGGACCTGGACCGCCAGTTTGCCAAGAGATTGCCGGTCAAGCCGGCAATGACGACTTCCCCGGCTCCGTCGTTGTGCCCGGCCCCGACCGGGCATCTCATCGACGTGCCCTTCATCATGGCGGCGCACTGGCTGGTACCGCTGCGGGCGGTGGAGAAAATCGGCCCCTTTGAAGAGGAACTTTTTCCGCTGTACGGGCAGGATGACGAGTGGTGCCGGCGTTTGCACTTTTCCGGCCTTAAAGTGGGGGTGATTCCGGAGGCCCGGGCCGTGCATGACCGGCAGTATAGGGAGGAGCCTTTGGAATGGGTGGTGTACCGGAATTATTACACGGGCTCGCTGGTGCGGCTTTGTGACGTGTCCCGCCCTCTTTTTGAAAAATTTTCATTTGTCATTTTCTTCACTTTGGTGAAGGCCGTGAAGTATCGTAGTTTGTTGCCATTCAAGTATTTCCGTCAGATTTGCCGGGACCTTCCCCGGGTGCGGAAACAGCGTTCCATCGTGCGTACGCGGGCACATAACGCGAAATAAATTTGTCTATTCGGCCATAAGTTTGTAAATTTGTATGATTTATCGGAAAAGAAACTATGGCAGTAGCAGATATACTCAAAAAAATCTTCGGTTCCAAGAGTGATCGCGACATGAAAGCGGTGCGGCCCATCCTGGACAAGGTGCTGGCCGTTTACCCTGAAATCGATGCCCTTTCCACTGACGCCCTCCGTGAGAGAAGCGCCGCTATCCGCGGGAAAATCGCGCAGGTGGAAAAGCCTTTCGAAGACCGCATGGCGGAAATCAGGCTGGAACTGGAAAAGGATATCCCCGTAGAAGAAAAAGAAGCCCTGGCTACGGAAAGCGACAAGCTGGTGAAGGATGAGGACGAGGCCATCGAGAGGGTGCTCCTGGAAGTGCTTCCGGAGACTTTCGCCATCGTGAAGTCCACCGCTAAGCGTTTTGCCGGCAACGAGAGCCTGCGTGTAAAGGCCACGGACTTTGACCGGGACCTGGCCGCGGCCGGCAAGGACTTCGTGGAAATTGACGGGGAAGATGCCATCTGGCACAACCACTGGATGGCCGGTGGCAACGAGATCACCTGGGACATGGTGCATTACGACGTTCAGCTTATCGGCGGCATCGTGCTGCATCAGGGCAAGATTGCGGAAATGGCCACGGGCGAAGGCAAAACCCTGGTGGCCACCCTTCCGGTGTTCCTGAACGCACTGGCCGGAAAGGGCGTTCACGTGGTTACGGTGAACGATTACCTGTCCAAGCGTGACTCCGAGTGGATGGGGCCGCTCTATATGTTCCACGGCCTTTCCGTGGACTGCATAGACAAGCATCAGCCCAATTCGGAGGCCCGCAAGAAGGCCTATGAGTGCGACATTACCTTCGGCACCAACAACGAGTTCGGCTTCGATTACCTGCGTGACAACATGGCCACCCGCATGACGGATCTGGTGCAGCGCAAGCATCATTACGCCATCGTGGACGAGGTGGACTCCGTCCTCATCGACGACGCCCGTACCCCCCTCATCATCTCCGGCCCTATGGAGAAAGCCGCCGGGGATGAGCAGTTCATGGAATATCGGCCTTATGTGGAAAATCTCTACAACAAGCAGCGCGCTCTGGTGAACAACACGCTCAATGAGGCCAAGAAGCTCATTGCCGCGGGTGACGAGGCCGAGGGCGGCAAGCTCCTGTTCCGCTGCTTCAAGGGCCTGCCCAAATACCAGCCCCTGATCAAGTTCCTCTCGGAACCCGGCATGAAGGCCCTCATGCAGAAGACGGAGGCCTATTACCTCCAGGACAACGAGCGGGAAATGCCCAAAGTGACGGACGAGCTTTACTTCGTGATCAACGAGGTGCTCAACACCGTGGACATGACGGACAAGGGACACGATACCCTGGCCGGAAGCGTGAGCGACCCTGACTTCTTCGTGTTGCCGGACATGGGATCGGCCATTGCGGAAATCACGCATGACCTGAGCCTGTCCGCTGCCGAAAAAGCGGAGAAGAAGGATGCCCTCATGGAAGACTTCTCCCTCAAGAGCGAGCGGGTGCATACCGTGATCCAGCTCCTGAAGGCATACGCCATGTTCACCAAGGACGTGGACTACGTAATCGTGGACAACAAGGTGAAGATCGTGGACGAGAGCACCGGCCGTATCATGGAGGGCCGCCGCTGGAGCGACGGTCTGCACCAGGCCGTGGAGGCCAAGGAAAACGTGAAGGTGGAGGCTGCCACCCAGACCTTCGCCACCGTCACCCTGCAGAACTATTTCCGCATGTACCACAAGCTGGCCGGCATGACCGGTACGGCCGAGACGGAGGCAGGGGAGTTCTGGGATATCTACAAGCTGGATGTGGTGGTGATTCCCACCAATCGGCCCGTCATAAGGGACGACCAGAACGACATCATCTACAAGACCAAGAAGGCCAAGTTCAACGCCGTGATAGACAAGGTGGTGGAGCTTTCCAATGCCGGACGTCCGGTGCTGGTGGGTACCACCGATGTGGAAACTTCCGAGCTCCTGGCCCGCATGATGCGCATCCGCGGCATCACGGCCAATGTGCTCAACGCCAAGGAACATGCCCGTGAGGCGGAGATTGTGGCCCAGGCCGGCCAGAAGGGCAAGGTGACCATCGCCACCAACATGGCGGGCCGTGGTACGGATATCAAGCTCACCCAGGAGGTGAAGGACGCAGGCGGTCTGGCTATCATCGGCACCACCCGTCACGACAGCCGCCGCGTGGACCGTCAGCTTCGCGGACGTGCCGGCCGTCAGGGAGACCCGGGAAGCTCCTGCTTCTACATTTCTTTAGAAGACGATCTCATGCGCAAGTTCGGCTCCGAGCGTATCGCCGGCGTGGTGGACAAGCTGGGAATGGCCGATGACGAGGCCCTTGTCTCCGGCATGCTTTCCAAGAGCATCGAGGGCGCCCAGAAGAAGGTGGAGGAGAACCACTTCGGCTGGCGCAAGCGTACCCTGGAATACGACGACGTGATGAACTACCAGCGCGAGGCCGTGTATGCCCGCCGTCGCAACGCCCTCTCCGGTGAGCGGATAGAGATTGACATCCAGAACATGATGACGGATACGGCCGAGGTGATTGCCCAGCAGTGCGAGGGCATGCCGTACGAGGAGTTTGAGGAATATGTGATGGGAAAACTTTCCATAGACCTGGGCTTCACGCCGGAGGATTATGTTCACCATAACAAGGCATCCGAGGTGTCGGAGCGGCTCTCCGCCCACATGCAGGAGGTTTATGACCGCCGCATGAACACCATGGTGGAGAAGGTGAACCCCGTTATCAAGACGGTTTTCGAGAAGCAGGGCAACATGTACGAGAACATTGCCATCCCCATCTCCAACGGCAAGCGCCAGCTCACCCTGAGCGTGAACTTGAAGAAGGCCTACGAAACGGAAAGCCGGGAGATTGCCCGGGCCCTTACCCGCAGCATCATCCTGTACTATATTGACGACTATTGGAAGCAGCACCTCAGGGATATGGACGACCTCCGCCAGAGCGTGCAGAACGCCGCCTACGAGCAGAAAGACCCGTTGGTGGTGTATAAGCTGGAGAGCTACAACCTGTTTACGGAGATGCTGGAAAGCCTGAACGAACATGTGCTCAGCTTCCTGCTCCGCGCCTTCATCCCGCTCAGGGATGCGGCCGATGCCAGGGAGGCCCGCCCCGCCCAGCAGCCTGGCCGCAACCTCCAGCAGCTGCGCCGGACGGATCCTTCCCAGCTCACCACCAACGGAGAGCAGCGCAGCCGCATGCCTGTCAGGGTGGACAAGCAGGTGGGCCGGAACGACCCCTGCCCCTGCGGCAGCGGTCTCAAATACAAGAACTGCCACGGTAAAGGAATAATTTAATTCATTTTAAAATAACACATACGTATGGACAACAATGTTAACATGAATGAGGTTAGCCGCATTTCTGTGGGAACCGTTTTCAAGGGAGAGATCAGCTCCTCCAACGACATTCGCATCGACGGAGAATTTGACGGCACCATCAACTCCAAGGGACGCCTTGTAGTGGGTGAGAAGGCCGTTGTGAACGGCGATGTCATTTGCACCAATGTGGACTTCAGCGGTACCATGTCCAAGGGTACGGTCTATGTGGCCGACACGCTTTCCCTGAAGGCTGGCTGCTCTGTGGACGGAGATCTCCGTTTCAAGCGTCTGCAAGTTGATCTGGATGCCAAAGTGAATGGTAATCTCCGCGTCCTGACAGACGGGGAGTTTGATAAAGTCGCGTCCAAGGCCCCCGATGAGAAGCCGGCCGCTCCTGTAAAAGAGAAGTAAAAATGGCACTTTGGGGTAATAACAACAGGGAAGTAGAAGATACTTCCTCGAAGCAGAATACTACCGAAACAAAAACGAACCGCACAATTATGGCAAATAATTTAAACGTAAACGATGTCAATCGTATTGCCGCCGGCGCCAAGTTCACCGGAGACATGGCCACTCTTAACGACATCCGCATTGACGGCACCTTCGAAGGCCGCCTGTATTCCCGCGCCCGCGTGGTGGTAGGAGAGAAGGCTGTGGTGAAGGGGGATATCTTCGCCAGCTACATCGATTTCAACGGCACGATGCTGAGCGGCAATTTCTATGTGAAGGACACCCTTTCCCTGAAGGCAGGCTGTTCTGTGAATGGAGATCTGTATTTCCAACGTTTCCAGGTAGAGCTGGATGCCCGCTTCACCGGCAAGTGCCAGGTGATAGACGAAGCCGCTTTCAATAAGGT
>CAJOMB010000081.1 GCA_905235615.1 uncultured Bacteroidales bacterium
TTGTAAAATCAAATAATTATCCTTATATTTGCGCGCTTTTTTCCGGGCGCGCATTTTTATGTTCCCCGGAAAGGCTCAAAAAATAATGTTTAACTACTAATTTTTTCAACTTAATTTTATGTCTGAAGAAATCAAGAAACTGAATGCCTCCGTGGCTCCCGAGGAGTTCGACTGGGATGCATTCGAAAACGAGGGCGTAGATTCCTCCTCCAAGGAAGAAACCCTCGCCAAGTATGAGCAAACCCTTTCCAAGGTCACCGAGAACGAGGTGGTGGAAGGTGTTGTTACCGCCATTAACAAGCGTGAGGTCGTGGTGAACATCGGCGCCAAGAGCGAAGGTGTCATCTCCGCCCCCGAGTTCCGTTACAATCCGGACCTCAAAGTGGGTGACAAGGTGGAAGTGCTGGTAGAGAACGCAGAAGACCGCAAAGGTCAGCTGATTATCTCCCACAAGAAAGCCCGTCAGCTCAAATCTTGGGATATGGTCAACGCCGCCTATGAGAGCGGTGAAGTGGTGAAGGGCTATGTAAAGACCCGCACCAAGGGCGGTATGATTGTGGACGTGTTCGGTATCGAGGCTTTCCTCCCGGGCTCCCAGATCGACATCCGTCCCATCAAGGACTACGATGTGTTCGTAGATACCACCATGGACTTCAAGATTGTGAAAATCAACCAGGAGTTCCGCAACGTGGTGGTTTCCCACAAGGCCCTCCTGGAGGCCGAGCAGGAGCTCAAGCGTGCCGAGCTTATCTCCAAGCTGGAGAAAGGCCAGGTGCTGGAAGGCGAAGTCAAGAACATCACCAACTACGGTGTATTTGTGGATCTGGGCGGCGTAGACGGTCTCATCCACATCACCGACCTCAGCTGGGGCCGCATCTCCCATCCGGAAGAGGTGGTTGCCCTGAACCAGAAGATCAACGTGGTGGTCCTGGACTTCAACGAGCAGCAGAAGCGCATCGCCCTGGGTCTCAAGCAGCTCACCCCGCACCCGTGGGAGGCTCTTTCCGCAGACCTCAAGGTGGGTGACACCGTGAAGGGTAAAGTGGTTGCCGTGGCCGACTACGGCGCCTTCGTGGAAGTTGAACCCGGCGTGGAAGGCCTGGTACACGTGAGTGAAATGAGCTGGAGCCCCCGTCTGCACAGCGCTCAGGAATTCCTGAAGATGGGAGACGAGGTAGAGGCCGTCATTCTCACCCTGGACCGCGAGGCCCGCAAGATGTCCTTAGGCATCAAGCAGCTCACCGCCAACCCTTGGGAGAGCATCCGCGAGAAATATCCCGTGGGTTCCCAGCACAAGGCTACCGTCCGCAACATCACCAACTTCGGCGTGTTCGCTGAACTGGAAGACGGCGTGGAAGGTCTCATCCACATCTCCGACCTTTCCTGGAACAAGATCAAGCACCCCGCCGAGATGGTTCAGAGCGGTGACGTGATTGACGTCGTGATCCTGGACTTCGACGAGAACAGCCACAAGCTGAGCCTGGGCCACAAGCAGCTCACTCCCAACCCTTGGGACGAGCTGGAGGCCAAGTACCCTGTGGGTACCGTGGTGGATGCTACCGTTGCCAACATCGGTGACAAGAACACCACCCTTACCCTGGCCGACGGCACCGAGGTAAGCGCCTTCAACCGCGAACTGGTGAAGGAAGACGGCAAGAACGCCCTGGTGGGAGAAACCCTCCCCGTGAAGGTGATTGACCTCCGTCGCAGCACCCGTACCATCCGCGTTTCCCATGTCCGCACCTATTCCGAGGCCAAGGTGGCCCGCGAGACCGCTGAGGTCGAGACCGCCAAGAAGGCCATCAAGAAGGTTCAGAGCAATGTGGAGAAGACCACCCTCGGTGACATCTCCGCCCTCGCCGCCCTGAAGGACAAGATGGAAAAGGGTGAGTAATCCCTCCAATACTTTTAAGGTCACCTTATTGGGCACGGCATCGGCCATGCCCGTAAGGGGCCGGAATCAAAGCGCCCAGGCACTGCAAGTGCATGGGCGCTTGTTCCTTATAGACTGTGGAGAAGGGGTTCAGTACAATATGGTAGCGCATCGCATCCCCATGATGAAGCTGGATTCCCTTTTTATCTCCCACATCCACGGAGACCATGTATTCGGTTTCATGGGCCTCCTGAGCACACTGGGTATGAAAGGCCGCCAGACTCCGCTCAATATCTTCGCCCCTCCGGCCTTCGGCCCCATGCTCAAGTTCTTCCTGAGCTACTATGGAGACGGAATCGGCTACGAAATCCGTTACACGCCGCTTAAGATGAAGGAGCCGGAGACGCTTTTGGAAACCAAATCCATCCGCGTCCAGGCCTTCCCGCTGAACCACGGCATCGAGACCTTCGGCTTTCGCTTCGAAGAAAAAGAGCCACCCTTCAACGTGCACAAGGAAGCCATCGAAAAATTCGGCCTCAGTCTTACGGAAATCGGCACACTCAAAAGGGGAGAGGATGTTTTAAGGGCCGATGGAAGCGTGATTCCCGCCTCGGAGGCAGCCTACAAGCCCTTTGTGCCCCGCAGCTACGCCTACTGCTCGGACACGGCTCCCTTCCCTGAGGAGGCCGTCTGGCTCAAGGGAACCACCGTCATTTATCACGAGGCCACCTACCTCCGGGAATTGGAGGACCAGGGTGCCCAGCGGCACCATTCCACCACCCTTCAGGCCGCCCGCGTGGCCTTGGAGGCGGGTGCACAGAAACTCCTTATCGGCCATTATTCCTCCCGGAATGCGGAAATAGCTCAGTATGAGGCCGAATGCCGCACTCTTTTCCCCGAAACCTACGCCACTTCTGACGGCGAGGTTTATGATATTTAAATCTTTTTTTTGTAACTTAGCGCTATGAAGCGAACCCTCATAGCCTTTGCTTTCGCCCTTCTGTGCCTTTGCGGTGCCGGAGCAGGGGATTCTACGCCCCAGCAGCGCTATGTGGAAAAATATGCCGATATCGCTGTACGTGAAATGATCCGCAGCGGCGTTCCGGCCAGCATCACCCTGGCCCAGGGCATGCTGGAGTCCGGCAATGGAGAATCCAAGCTGGCCACAAAGGGAAAGAATCACTTTGGCATCAAATGCCACAAGGGCTGGACGGGAAAGACCATGAAGGTGGACGACGACGCCCCCGGCGAGTGTTTCCGTGTGTATGGTTCCGTAGAGGAAAGTTTCCGGGACCATTCGGATTTCCTCCGCTACCGGGACCGCTACAAATTCCTCTTCGACCTGGAGCGCACGGATTACAAGGGCTGGGCTTATGGCCTTAAGAAGGCCGGTTATGCCACGGATCCTTCCTATCCCGCCAAGCTTATCCGCTACATTGAGGAGAACAATCTTTCCCGTTTTGACGTGCTCAGGGAAGTGGAGGTGGAAGAAATGCCCCTGCCGCCGCATCAGATTGAGGCGCCCGTGGTGGCCATGGCGGACGAGGAGTTCCATTTCCCGCTCACCCGGGAGCTTTATTCCGTCAACGGCGTCCCCTTCGTGTATTCCTTGGAAGGGGAAACGTATAAGTCCATCGCCAAGTATTACCACCTCTTCCACAAGGAGATACTTTTTTTCAATGACTTGAAGCGGGATGCGCCCCTGGCTCCCGGAACGGTGGTGTACCTCACTTACAAGAAGAATCATTCCCCGCGGGGATTGGACAAGTATATCGTAGAGGAAGACGGAGAAGACTTCCACGCCATCTGCCAGCGCTTTGCGCTCAAGGAGAAGGCGGTATTGAAAATGAACGGGCTCAAAGAAGCCCCCTATCTCCGGGAAGGAGACGAGCTTAAACTCCGCTGAGCATGAAAAAGACAGTCCTGTGGATAATCCTGGCCCTCGTGGCCGTTGCCCTGGGTGTAGGCGGCTATTTCGCCTACCAATACTGGTATGACCGCAAGGCTCCCAATTTTTCCGGGGAGATGGACGTGTATGTATATCCCTGGATGGAGCCCCAGGCTGTCTGTGACAGCATCCTGGCCGGCGGACAGGTACGCAAGCCCGCCAGTCTCAAGCGCGTTTTCAAGGAGGTGGAGAGCCTTCAGGCGGGCCATTACCGCATCGATTCCACCTGCACCAGCATCTATGTGACCCGTATGCTCCACAAGGGCTGGCAGACGCCGGTGAACCTCACCCTCTCCGGAGCCATCCGCACCCCCGGCGCCCTGGCCCGCAAGATTGGCGCCCAGATGCTGGCCGATTCCGCCTCCGTGGCCGCCTTCGCCTTCAGTGCGGATTCCATCGGCCTGGAGCCCGCCCTTCTTTTCACGAAGATTGTCCCGGACACCTACCAGATGCTCTGGACCACGCCGGTGAAGGACATCTTCGCCCGCCTTTTCAAGGAGAGGGATGCCTGGTGGACGGCCGAGAGAGTGGCCGCCGCCGCCGCCCAGGGGCTTACGCCCGAAGAGGCTTCCACCCTGGCCTCCATCGTGGACGGGGAAACCCGCTACGTGCCGGAGCAGCCCACCATCGCAGGCGTGTATCTGAACCGTCTCCGCACGGGCATGAAGCTCCAGGCCGATCCCACCATCGCCTACCTCTTCGACTACGAACCCCGCCGCATCCTCAGGAGCCACCTGACGGTGGATTCTCCCTACAATACTTACATGTATTACGGTCTGCCTCCGGGACCCATCTCCTGCCCGCCCAAGAGCTGCCTGGAGGCGGTGCTCTATCCGCAGAAGCACAATTACATCTTCTTCTGCGCAGACCCTTCTTTCAACGGTTCCCACCGTTTTGCCGCCAATTATTCCGAGCATCTTCAGAATGCCCGGGCTTTCCAAAGGGCTTTAACCGAGCGTCAGCGTGGAAAACAGTGAACTCATCAACCGGGCCCGCACGGTTGCCATAGAGGCCTTGAAAGACCAGACCCGCTCTGACGGGACGCCTTTCATCGGCCATCCGGATGCCGTGGCCCGCATTGTGGCGGAGGAGATCGGCCTTCCGGAAGACTGCATCGCCGCCATCTATCTGCACGAAGCCAGCCGCATGGGCGCCTGTCAGGTAAAGGAGGCGGAGTGGGGAAGTGCCGTCTGCACCATGGTGGACGGCCTCAACAAGATTTCCACCATCAAGCCCAAGGACACCCGCTTGGAGGCGGAGAAGTACAAGAAACTCATTATCCAGTATTCCACGGACCCGCGCGTGACGGTGCTCAAGCTGGCCGACCGCTTAGAAGTGATGCGGAGCCTCAAGATGTTCCCCAAGAGCAGCCGGGACCAGAAAATCCTGGAAACACTCATGCTCTATATCCCGCTGGCCCATCAGCTGGGGCTCTACAACATGAAGCGGGAGATGGAGGACATCTATCTGGGCTATGCCCAGCCGGAAGAATACCGGCTCATCACCAACAAACTCAAGGCCGGGGAGCGGGACCGCGAGAAGCTCATGGCGGAGTTCATCGAGCCGCTCAAGTCCAAGCTGGACGCCCAGGGCATCCGCTACAAGCTGAAGATGCGCACCAAGGCGGCCTACTCCATCTGGCAGAAGATGCAGAAGCAGAAAGTGCCTTTCGAGGGCGTGTATGATGTCTTTGCCATCCGCTTCATCATCGACTGCGACGGTGACGACCACAAGCTGGAGAAGGACCTCTGCTGGCAGGTGTACTCCTTTGTGACGGAGGAATATGAGGCCGATACCCACCGCCTGCGGGACTGGGTCACCAACCCCAAGCCCAACGGCTACGAGAGCCTGCACATCACGGTCAAGAACCGCGACGGGGCCTATGTGGAGGTGCAGATCCGCACCAAGCGCATGGACGACGTGGCGGAGAACGGCTTCGCTTCCCACTGGTCCTACAAGGGCATCAAACGGGAAGAGACGCTGGACACCTGGCTTAAGAGCGTGCGCTACGCCCTGGAGCATCCGGGTTCGGACAATCCGGAAGACCTGCCCCAGCCCCCTTCCAAGGAGATTTTCGTGTTCACGCCCACCGGGGAGCTGCGCATTTTGTCGGCCGGGGCCACGGTGCTGGACTTCGCCTTCGGCATCCATACCAATATCGGCGCCCATTGTGTGGGCGGAAAGGTGAACGGAAAGGCGGTCTCCATCCGGGAAAAGCTTTCCACCGGAGACGTGGTGGAAATCCTCACCTCTAAGAACCAGCATCCCACGCAGGACTGGATTAACTGGGTGGTCACGTCCAAGGCCCGTTCCAAGGTGAAACAGGCCCTGCAGCTGCAGGAACAGTCCCGTGCCGTGGACGGAAAGGAACTGTTAGAGCGCAGGCTCAAGAACTGGAAGCTGGAACTGCCCGACGACATGTGCTCGGAGTTCCGCAGGAAATACAATTATCCCTCCCTCACGGGCTTCTATGCCGCCATCGGGAGCGGTACGCTGGACGTGAATGTGGTGAAGGACTACATCCTGGGCGAGGCGGCGCGTCACGCGGCTTCCGTAGAGGCGGCGGAGGCGGTGCAGGCATCGGCCAAGGCGGCCCGCCATTTTGAAGGAAAAGATGATATTCTGGTGCTCAACGCCAAGAATGTGAAGGGATTGGACTATAAGATGTCCAAGTGCTGCAACCCCGTTTTCGGAGACGATGTCTTCGGCTTCGTCACCCGCACGGACGGCATCAAGATTCACCGCATCACCTGCCCCAACGCCGCCCGCCTGCTGGAAATGTATCCCTATCGCATCCAGAAGGTAAAATGGGCCGATTCCCCCTCCACCAGCAGCTTCCAGGTGGCCATCAAGGTGTTGGCCGATGAAGAGAGCGCCAGCGGCCGCATCCTGGAGGTGATAGGCCAGTTCAAGGCCTCCATCCGTTCCTTCACGGTGAACGAAGACCGCCGCAGCGGCACCTGGGAAATGGTGATGAAACTCTCCGTCCCCTCCAACCTGGAGCTGGACAAAGTCCTCTCGCAGCTCCGTGTGCTCAAGCACGTGGTGAAAGTGACACGGCAGTAATCAGCCGTTCCAGACTTTCAGGTACTGCTGCAGGGCCAGCATCAATTGCCTCCCAGGTCTTTGGGAGCAGTTGGACGGAAAGTGGGATTTTCCAGTTCTTGCTGTTTTTTGAACCGGGCTTCGGCGGTGG
>CAJOMB010000082.1 GCA_905235615.1 uncultured Bacteroidales bacterium
ATGCCGTCTCAAAAACAGGTGACACAAAAAAGTCTTTAGATAAACTCACGCCAGGCTCCGGAAAAGCCTCAGTAGGATCTACCCATCGACTTTCTATGTCACCTGTAGAGGCGACATAGAAAATCTTGATGTAGGGCCTACAATTTAATTTTTCCGGATTAAGCGTGTACCCTAAACAAAATTCCTAAGCTATTTTGTTTTTTATTTTACCGAAAGGTAGGCATTATTTGGCAGAAAACCAAATTCCTTGCCGCGATTGCACACAGAACGCACTCTACACCAGTGGCCGACTTTTATCTTTTCTCTTGTGTGAGTTTATTTACGACAGGAAGATTTTGGGAGCAGACTTTTTCTACCTCATCAATTATTACCAGACATCTGGAGCGGGGAATCCTGATTTCGGTGCCGGCTTTGATTACCCATTGGAGGTCAGGATTGCCGTTGTAAAACAGCGATGTGGCATGTTCTCCCTTTGAGCCTTGTGGAGAATAGGTTATATCGTATGCGGGAGCAAGAGACCATTTCCCGTCATCGAAGATAAAGGAGAAGTTGTTGGCATGGTCGTCCTTATTGATGGCGACAATGTTCATTACCATTCGCCGGAACATTTCTTCCACCTGAGAAGGGTCTTGGGTGAGGTATCCTGTTAAAGCCAGCAGATGGGTGTAATCAACATCCTGCCGTCTGAAGTCAGTTTTGAGCAGTGCGGCGGCAGTCAGCACGTGCTTCTTCTCTCCACAAGAGTCCATGTCGAATCGTTCTATGGCGAAATACTTATCCTTTACGAGGCCGATTCTCGGAATGTTTATTCCAGCTTCACGCGCCGTCTTCATATAGAGGAACTCTGTCTTGCCGATGTCAGCAGAATCATAGACGTGCCTGAATTTGACAATCCAGTGCGAACCGTTCTTGGCTTGCATGGCAACTTTCGGCCGTGCTCCGCCAGAGTTCGCACTATTGTAATACAGGTACGAGGCATCTCCGGAGCTTTTTTCAGACAGGACATCAAGCGCTTCTTCCTGGATTTCGTCAAGTTTGGAAACGTCTTTCAGTTCGCTCTGGGTTCGGACTCCCGGCATCATCGGCAGATAGGAAAGCGCACCCATTCCGGCCGTCCCAATGATGGAGAGCCTTTGCAGGGGGGTGAGTTCCCTAAGGGATGAATTGTTTCTGCGGAGCATTCTGTCAAGAAGATATAAACCGTACCCGTCAGGAAGGCTGTTTTCAAATGTAGCGAAGTTCCCGCCGAAAAGGTCTTTATTCGCATAGAAAAGTCCACTCTGAAGTGGAAGTTCGGTGGGTGAAAGGGAAAAGCCGTTGGAAATCCAGGACTTGTCGTACTCGAAGACGCAAACGCCGCCAGACGGGTCCATCTGCAGTGTTCCCACCGACTCGTTTTGATATAGAACTTTTATTTTCCGTATATCAACCATCATCTCCCTTTCCTCCTGTCTTTGTTTCGGTTTATTGTTTCCAGTTCAGCTGAAGTTGAATACTTTGTATGCCCGAGGATTGCCGTCATCTCGTCAAAGTAATCAAACTCTATAGCGATTCGGCAGAAGGACTCAAGTGAAATTTTACCGGTCTGTTCGAAACGGGCTATGGTTGGTGCCGGAACGCCGATGTTCTTTGCCAGCGTGTTCCTGCTGTATCCTTTTTCGAGTCGGCGGGCTTTGCAGTTTTGCGCCAGCCGATTCATCAGAAGTTGAGGATTCCGCTTGTAATTGTCAAGTCTATATTGCATATTATACTATTTGTTATTGCCATAAATCCCCTGTTTCAAATAATATTATATGCAAATATAGAAAAACGAAAGGACATTTCCAAGTCATATCCCGTACACGCCTTCGGCGGCCGGGGTTTCGGCACCCCAGCGTTCCGACACGTAGTCCAGGGTGGAGAAAATCTCTGCGGGGTCCTTGGAGGTGACCAGTTTGATGCGGGTGTCTTTGAAGTCCCGCAGGCCCTTGAAGTAGCAGCTGAGGTGGCGGCGCATTTCATACACGCCGGTCACCGGGCCTTTGAGGTCCAAAGACAGTTGGAAATGGCGTTTGGCCAGGGCCACGCGGTCCCGGACGCTCATGGGCGGCAGCTCCTCGCCGGTGTCCAGCAGGTGCCGGATTTCCGTGAAAATCCAGGGATGGCCGAAGCTGGCGCGCCCCACCATGATGCCGTCCACACCGTATTTTTCAAAGGCTTCCTTCGCCTTTTGGGCGCTGTTAATATCTCCGTTCCCTATAATAGGGATGTGCATCCGGGGATTGTTCTTCACCTGGCCGATAAGCGTCCAGTCGGCCTCGCCCTTGTACATCTGGCAGCGGGTGCGCCCGTGGATGGTAAGGGCCGATATTCCGCAGTCCTGCAGCCTTTCGGCCAGGTCCACGATGATTTTGGAACCCTCGTCCCAGCCTAAGCGGGTTTTCACGGTGACGGGCTTGTCGGGGACGGCCTCCACGATGGCCCTGGTGATGGCCACCATCTTGTCGGGCTCCTTCATCATGCCGCTGCCGGCACCCCGGCCGGCGATTTTGCTCACCGGGCAGCCGAAGTTGATGTCGATGATATCGGCCCCGTGCCCTCCGGCCAGCGCTGCAGCGTTGGCGGCCATTTTGGCGGCGTCCACCATGGCCTCCGGGATGCTGCCGTAGATTTGCACGGCCACCGGCGCCTCTTCCTCCAGCGTGTGCATCTTGGCGATGGTCTTGGAAACATCCCGCACCAGGCCGTCGGAACTCACGAACTCCGTGGTGACCATGGCCGCCCCCGCTTCCCGGCAAAGAATGCGGAAGGAGGCGTCCGTGACGTCCTCCATGGGCGCCAGCGTCACCGGCCTTTCGCCTAAATCTATGTCGCCTATCTTCACGCTGCAAATTTAGCGAAAAAATGACTATCTTTGTAGAATAAAAAACACGCGATATGGAAAGAAACTTGAAAACCATCGGCATCCTGACCTCCGGAGGAGACGCTCCGGGCATGAACGCCGCCATCCGTGCCGTCACCCGTACGGCGCGTTTTAACAATATGAACGTGGTGGGTATCATGAGAGGATACCAGGGCCTTATCGACAAGGAATTCGTGAAATTCACCTCTTCCAGCGTGTCCAACACCATCCAGCGCGGAGGCACCATCCTCAAGACCGCCCGCTGCGCAGAGTTCCTCACCCCGGAGGGCCGCAAAAAAGCCTACGAAAACATGGTGGAAGCCCAGATTGACGCCCTGGTGGTCATCGGCGGAAACGGTTCCCTCACGGGCGCCCAGCTCTTTGCAAGGGAGTACGACATTCCCATCATCGGCCTGCCCGGAACCATTGACAACGACCTGTATGGAACGGACTCCACCATCGGCTACGACAGCGCCCTCAACACCATCGTGGAATGTGTGGACAAAATCCGCGACACCGCCAACTCCCACGACCGCATCTTCTTTATCGAGGTGATGGGACGGGATGCCGGTTTCCTGGCCCAGAACAGTGCCATCGCCTCCGGCGCAGAGGCCGCCATCATCCCGGAAAGCGCCACGGACGTGGACCAGTTGGCCGAATTCATCGAACGCGGCAAGCGCAAGAGCAAGAACAGCGCCATCGTGCTGGTGAGCGAAGCCCAGAAGAACGGCGTGGGCGGGGCCATGTACTATGCCGAGCGTATCAAGAAGGAATATCCCCAGTTTGACGCCCGCGTCACCATCCTGGGCCACCTGCAGCGCGGCGGCAAGCCCACGGCCTACGACCGCATCCTGGCCTCCCGCATGGGATATGCCGCCATCGACGCCCTGCTGGAAGGCCAGCGCAACGTGATGATCGGCATCAAGAACGACGAAATCGTGTACGTGCCCATTTCCAAGGCCATCAAGATGGACAAGCCCATCAATCAGGAGCTCATCTCCGTGCTTAACGTCCTTTCGATGTAATGATTTACAGGCTCATTCTCTCTTTAAGGCATCTTTTTTACGACAAAGGCTGGAAAAAATCCCGGGAGGCCGATGTCCCCACCGTCTGCGTGGGCAATGTGACGGTGGGCGGTACCGGCAAGACGCCCCATACGGAACTGATTCTGCATCTGCTGATGAACAGCACCAACTGGGCCTTCTGCAATTTTGCCATGCTCTCCCGCGGGTACAAACGCCGCACCAAGGGCTTTCAGCTGGTTCCTGCAGGCGGCAGTGCCCGCCTTTACGGAGACGAGCCCGTACAGATAGCCTCCAAACTGCGCGCCGTCACCGTGGCGGTGGACAAAAACCGCATCCGGGGCTGTGAGAAACTCTGCAAAGAGAGCAACGCCCAGCTCATCGTCTTGGACGATGCCTTCCAGTACCGCAAGCTCCGCCCCACGCTGAGCATCGTGCTGGTAGATTATAACCGTCCTGTAAACAAGGACCGCCTCCTTCCCTGGGGCCACCTGCGGGATCTTCCCACCCGCATAGGAATGGCCGATGCCGTCATCGTGACCAAGTGCCCCGCCTATCTGGACGAGGCCGACAAGGTGCGCTGGCGCCGGCAGCTGGGCCTTCCAGAGGAGCATCCCCTGTTCTTCACCACCGTGCGCTACATGGCTCCGGAGCCCGTTTTCCCGGAGGCAGACCCCCACTACATCTACTCCCAGCGCCTGATATTGGTGACGGGCATCGCCAACAACGCATCCCTCCGAAGCCACCTTTCGGACAACTATAAGATTGAGCGCCGCATCGAGTACCGGGACCATCACCGCTATACCGCGGGAGACATGAAAAAGATGGCATCGGCCGTCAAATCCCTCCCCACCGCCTGCCTCATGACCACAGAAAAAGACGCCCAGCGCATGCGGGACGTCAAAAAAGTGCCGGACAAGGTGAAGCTGCGCCTGTTCTATGTTCCCATCAAGGCCGCCTTCCTTTCTCCGGAGGAAGAGGCCGCCTTCACGGAATTCATGCTGGGCAGGCTATAGCTTCTGCACCCGGACGGATTCCTCATGAATCGCATTCATGATGGCGCTGACGCACTCTTCGGAGAGGCCCAGCGCCTTTCCTTTGGCAACGGCTTCGGAGAGGACCTGCTCCCATCGGCCAGCCTGGAGGATGGCCACGTTGTGCTCCTTCTTGTACTGGCCAATCTGGCGGCTCACGTTCATGCGCTCCGCGATGAGCTTGAGAAGGTTCTCGTCCACCACGTCAATGTGGGTGCGGAGGGCGTCGATGCCTTCCTTGTAGGACTCGTTGTCGGAGGTGTTGTCCCGGATGACCAGGCTCTCCAGAAGGGTCTGCAGGTCACGCGGGGTGAGCTGCTGCTTAGCGTCGGACCAGGCCTCGGCGGGGCAGTGGTGGCTCTCCACCATGAGGCCGTCCAAGCCCAGGTCCATGGCCCGCTGGGAGAGCTCCAGCAGGTACTTGCGGTCTCCGGCCATGTGGGAAGGGTCGGCAAAGAAGGCCAGCTGCGGATAACGGGTGCGCAGTTCAATGGCAATGCGCCAGCCGGGGTCGTTCCGGTAAGGGATGGGGGCCGATGTGGAGAATCCCCGGTGAATCACGCCCAGCTTCCGGATGCCGGAGCGGTTCAGGCGCTCCAGGGCGCCGATCCACAGGTCCAGATCCGGGTTCACGGGATTCTTCACCAGCACGGGGATGTCCGTGCCTTCCAGGGCATCGGCAATCTCCTGCATGAGGAAGGGGTTGGCGCTGGTGCGGGCGCCTATCCAGATGACGTCCACCCCGTATTTGATGCACTCCAGCACGTGTTTTTCGCTGGCCACCTCCGTGCACACCTTCATGCCGTAGGTCTCCTTCACTTTCTTCAGCCACTTGAGGCCGGGAGTGCCCACGCCCTCAAAGGAGCCCGGATGCGTGCGCGGTTTCCAGATACCGGCGCGATATACGTGAATGCCGAAGGCGTTGAGCCCCGCGGCCGTTTCCATCACCTGCTGCTCGGTCTCCGCACTGCAGGGACCGGCGATACACATGGGACGCGGCAGGGTGAAAAAGCCCCACTCTGTCCCGGGGACAATATCCAGTTCGTGTGCCATAATCTATTCTTTTACAGATACTTCGGCGAAGGCCTCAGGATGACATCCTGTCATGCTGAGCGTCAGCGAAGAATCTTCTTTATACGGTTTGCCTCTTCTATCATTTTCCGGATTTTCGCCTCGTCATAATCGGCAATGGCGTCCCGGAGCTCCTGCATTTTTTCTATATACGTGTCTATCACATGAAGGACATTGTCATGATTCTGGGTAAGGATGGGGACCCACATGTCCGCATTGGACTTGGCCAAGCGCACCGTGGAGGCAAAACCACCGGAGGCCAGGTCGAAGATGTGCTTCTCGTCCTTTTCCTTGTCCAGCACGGTGAGGGCCAGCGCATAGGAAGTCACCTGCGAGATGTGGGACACATAGGCCGTGTGCACGTCGTGCTGCTCCGCGTTCATGTACACGGGGCGCATGTTGAGCGCAGCATACAGGCCCTCGATGGTCTTGAGCGCCCAGGGGGCCGATTCCTCCGAATCCGCAAAGATGCACGCCCGCCCGTCGAAGAGCCCGGGCTGGGCCGCCCAGGGGCCGGAGTACTCCGTGCCCGCCATGGGATGTGTGCCCACGAACTGCGCCCGCCGGGGATGGTACTTCACCGCCTGGCATATCTGCGACTTGGTGGAGCACACGTCGATGACAATCTTCCCGTCATGCCCGGCCTGACCGGGCATCTCCCCAAAGCGGTCCAGAATGTCCGGAACCAGCTTGACGGCGGCGCCCACCGGGACGGCCACCACAATGATATCGGCCTGCCGGATGCACTCCTCGTAAGAGACCACTTGGTCCACCAGGCCGATGGTAAGGGCCGCCTGTGCACTCACCGGGTCCTTTTCCACACCGATGACCGTTTGCGCAAAGCCCCTCCGCTTGAGGTCGATGGCCATGGAGCCGCCAATCAGGCCCAGGCCGATGATCCCTACCGTTTTCATCTTATCTTCTGTCATTCTGAACCTTATTTGTCATTCTGAACAATCTTTTGATGCGCCTTTTCCAAGGTAGGGACATCGGCGCAGAGGGAAATGCGCACATGGCGTTCCCCGTTGGAGCCGAAGATGAAGCCCGGAGTGATGAACACGCCGGCCTCGTAGAGGATGCGGTCCGAAAGCATCTGACCGGGAATCTCAGGGACCTTGCCCCAGACATAGAGCCCGCCGGCGGCAGGGTCGTACTTGCAGCCCAGGGTGTCCATGATGCGGCGGGCCACGGCCTGGCGGCGACGGTATTCGTCGTTCAGGCTTTCATACCAGGCGGCAGGAGCCTCAAGGGCCTTCACCGCGGCTTCCTGGATGCCCCGGAACATGCCGGAGTCCATCTGGCTTTTGACCTTCAGCAACTCGCGGATGACATCGGCCTGCCCCAGCATCATCCCTACACGCCAGCCGGCCATGTTGTGGCTCTTGGACAGGGAGTTCATCTCCAGGCACACCTCGCGGGCGCCCGGAACGGACAGGATGGACTGCGGCTCATTGAGGATGAAGCCGTAGGGGTTGTCGTTCACCAAAAGAATCTGATGGGCACGGGCAAAAGCCACCAGCCTTTCAAAGACATCGCGGCGGGCCGGGGCTCCAGTGGGCATGTTGGGATAGTTCACCCACATGAGCTTGACGCCCGTGAGGTCCATTCTCTCCAAAGCCTCGAAATCCGGATACCAGCCATCGGCCTCAACGAGGTCGTATTTCACCAGCTCCGCTTCGCACATGAGGGTGGCCGATGTATAGGTGGGGTAGCCGGGATTGGGCACCAGCACCTTGTCGCCAGGATTCAGGAAGGCCAGCGAGAGCAGCAGGATGCCCTCCTTGGAGCCCATCAGGGGCTGGATTTCGGTGGCAGGGTCCAGATAGACGCCATACCACTTCTGATACCAGGCGGCGATGGCTTCCCTCAGCTCCGGAATCCCCGTGTAGCTCTGGTAGCCATGGGAGCCGGGCTTGCGGGCGCAGTCGCAGAGGGCATCCACCACCTCCGTGGAAGGGGCCCCGTCCGGAGAGCCGATACCCAGGTTGATGACCGGGTCCAGGCCCTGGGCGGCACGCCGGGCGTTCAGTTTGGCTATTTCCTTGTTCTTGAGGGAAAAGTAATACTCTTTGACCGAAAGGGTTCTGTTGGCGGGATTGATGATCATATCTTCTTTTATAAGGCGGCCTTGTATTCTCCCAGAATCCGGAGGTCTTCAATGAGCGGGCGCACGGCCAGCAGGGCCTGACGGTACCGCTCCGGGGAGGAGAATTTGATGTCCGCGTAGAAAAAATACTGCCACTCGCGGCCGGGAATGGGCAGCGACTGGATACGGGTGAGGTTCATCTCATAGAATGAGAGGATAGTGAGAATCTGGGCCAGGGAGCCGGGCTTGTGGGGCAGGGTAAAGCACAAAACAGCCTTGTTCATCTCCTCCTCCGGCACGGCGAGGGCCGGATCCAGGATCAGGAAACGGGTGAAATTCTGCTTGTAGGTCTCGATGCCCGGGGCCAGGATGGAAAGTCCGTAAAGTTCCGCCGCCAAGGCCGATGCCACCGCGCCCACCCCCTTCAGACCCTCCTGGGCCACCTGGGCGGCACTTTTGGCGGTGTCTTCGCTCTCTGTCAGACGAATCCAGGGAGCGTTCTTCTCGAACCACGGACGGGTCTGGTTGATGGCCATGTAGTGGGTGCGGACTTCCTTGATGTCTTCCAGCTTCTGCCCGGGCAGGGCCATGAGGTTCTGCTCGATGCGGATGTACACCTCTCCCTTCACCTTTACCTCATGGCTGCGGAGCAGTTCGAAGTTGTGGATGAGACCGCCGGAGACGGTGTTCTCGATGGCCATGACGGCGGCATCGGCCTTTCCCTCCTCTATCGCCGTGTAGAGGCCCTCGAAGGTGTCGCATTCCACGATGGAAACAGATGGCCGGTCGGGGCCGGCCATGACGGCGTTCCCAATCAGGCCGTCCTTGACGTCATGCCCGACCTGATCGGGCATCTCCCCATAAAAAAGACGGGCTGCCTGTTCATGGAAGCAGCCCTTATAGCCTTGTATGGCGACTCTGCGCATCAGACGGTGAGGATGTCCTTTTCCTTGGCGGCGATGAGCTCGTCCACCTTCTTCACCCATTTGTCCGTCACCTTCTGGAGCTCGGCCTCGCCTTCCTTCTCTCCGTCTTCGGAGAGGCCCTCGTCCTTCTGGGCCTTCTTGAGGAGGTCTATGCCGTCCCTGCGGGCGTTGCGGATGCTAACCTTGGTGGTTTCACCCTGGGCCTTGGCCTTCTTGATGAGTTCCTTGCGGCGCTCCTCCGTGAGCGGGGGAACCATGCAGCGGATGATTTCGCCATTGTTGGAAGGGGTGAGGCCCACATTGGCATCCAGGATGGCCTTTTCTATCTTGCCGATAAGGCTGCGCTCCCAGGGTTGGATGGCGATGGTCTTGGCATCCGGCGTGGTGACGGAAGCCACCTGGTTAATCGGAGTGGCCGTGCCGTAATAGTCTACCATCACGGGATTGAGGATGGAGGGGGAAGCCTTGCCTACGCGGTAGTTCTTGAGGTCTTCTTCCAGATAATCTACAGTATCCTGCATTTTGGCGGACATGGCGTCCACAATTTCCTTAGCTTTGGGTAACATAGTCGTTGTGTTTTCTCAATTCACAAAGATATAAAAAAAATTATTATCTTTGTTCGGACAACAATAAAAGAATTATGCTTAAAAAACTTAGAGTGGGGCTCTCATGGGTTTTCTGGATAGGAATTACCCTCCTCTTCCTGGACTTCACGGGCGCGCTGCACGGCTATTTGGGCTGGATGGCCAAGGTCCAATTTCTCCCCGCCGTACTGGCCCTGAATGTGGGTGTAATCTTGGCCCTGGTGCTGCTGACGCTGGTCTTCGGCCGCGTGTACTGCTCCGTAATCTGCCCGCTTGGCGTGTTTCAGGACGGGATTTCCTGGTTGGGGACGCACCGGAACAAGAAACCCTATCAGTACAAGAAAGAAAACAAGTGGCTGCGCTACGGCGTATGGGCTCTCTTTGTGGTGGCCTTCGTGGCCGGCGTACAGGCGCTGGTAGCCCTTCTGGCCCCCTACAGCGCCTACGGACGCATGGTCCAGAACCTGCTGCAGCCCGTGTATCTGTGGGGGAACAACCTGATAGCCACGTTCTCGGAACGGGCCGGCAGCTATACCTTCTATGAGAAAGAGGTGTGGATGCGGAGCGTACCCACCTTCGTGGTGGCCGTGGCAACATTCGTTGTAGTGGTGGCGCTGTCCTTCAAAGGCGGCAGAACTTACTGCAACAGCATCTGCCCGGTGGGCACCACCCTCAGCTTCCTCTCCCGCTTCTCCATGTTCCGTCCACTGATAGACCACGACAAGTGCAAGCACTGCAAGGCCTGTGAGCTGCATTGCAAGGCGCAGTGCATCGCCATCGGCAAGGACACGGAGCACATTGACTACTCCCGCTGCGTGGACTGCTTCAACTGC
>CAJOMB010000083.1 GCA_905235615.1 uncultured Bacteroidales bacterium
GGGCAAATTTACAAAAATTTCTATCTTTGTACACGATAAAGATTTGACCATGAAAAAATTATTCGTATCAACACTTCTGCTTGTGCTGTTTGCACAAGCCCAGGCTCAGAATGTGGTAGACCATTTTCTGAATCGTTTTGCAGCTCCTGACCGGCCCAGAACCCCTTTCATTGAGAAGGGCGGGGTGGGAATCGGAATCGGGGGCTCGTTCCGTGAGTTCAATGTGTCCGGAGACAATTTGGGAGACGGATACGCCATCCTCTCCATGCTGAATATCGGCGAGGGCAGGCTGCAACTATGGAACGTGGCGCCCCGTGTCACCTGGCTTTTGGCCGATGATGTATCGCTGGGCTTCAGCCTGGTTTACAGCGGATATGGCTTGGACTCCAACCTCAAGATAGACTTCCGTGAGCTGCGGGGGCTCGATCCTGCCGATCCCGGCTCGGAAGATATGAACATCCAGATTTCCAACCGCCACATGGCGCATCATAAGCTCGGCATCAACGTAAACGCACGCCGCTACCTTTCCTTCTTCGGGAGCAAGACCTTCGGCGTATTCGCAGAAGGTCGTCTGTTCGGAAATTATGGTGTCACCGTGTCCAATCCCATCGCGAAAGAAGGAAAGGAGGAGTCCAAATTCCGGGTCAGCAATACTTTCAGCCTGGGCCTTGATATCGCCGGCGGACTGGCCGTCCGCTTCGGAAGCAATATCTTTACGGCCAGCATTCCACTGCTTGGCGTGGGCTGGACGCACAGCCATCAGAAACGTTACTGGACAGTCGAAGACGCAGAGGGCAACAAGGCCACCGGCGGAGGCGCCAAGCTGGATCAGGTCAAGGTTGCCCGTAATATCGAGATGCTGGGACTGCAAGTGGGCTACATCCGGTATATCGGTCCCAAAAAGAAATAAAAAAACCTCCTGCCATCGCAGGAGGTTCATTTTTTATTCGGCCTCAGGATTTTGCTGGGTAACCGGGAAGTCCAGGGTGGCGGCATCCTGCGCGGCAGATTCCGCCTGATTCACGATGCCGGAGCCGATGGCGTCGTTGGCGCCGCTCTGGGTGCTGCCGCGGTTCACGAACACGGTGATGATGGACATGACCAGGATGAAGGCTACCAGGTACCAGGTGGCCTTTTCCAGGATGGTGGCTGTCTGGCGCACACCCAGGGTTTGGTTGGCAGAGGTGAAGTTGGTGGCCAGGCCGCCGTCCTTGCCGTTCTGCAGGAGGACCACCGCAATCAGAAGAATGGCCGCAATAATGATGAGGACCAATAAAATTACAAAAGCTGTTGACATATTATTTACTATTTTTATTTCAAATCCATACCTTCCTCGGGCTCAAGGGAGTCAATAAGGGTTGCAAAGTAAGCACTTTTTTCCGGAAATTCCAAAATCAGACGGGAATAAATGCGCCTTGCCTCTTCGGGACGTCCCTGTTCCGCAAAGATTCGGGCCAGGGTTTCCGTGGCAAAACGGTCTGCGATGGGGGTGCTTTCCGCCTGAGCGGCGGCCGCCTCGGCCTTTATCTTGACGGCGAAGCGGGAGAAGACACTGTCTCCTCCTTCCTTCACCTTGTCATACTGGGCCTGGGAGAAGTAGTCTCCGCCCACCACGTGCACGGTGTGGGCCGGCTCCCGGTCCTGGCTTTCCTCTTCCTGTGCCACGGGCTCCATATAGGCGGCCAGGAGCCTCCGGACGTCTTTGTCGGAGCAGTCTTCCTCCCGGGAGTGCCTCAGCAGATCGGCCACAATTTCGCGGAAGGGGAGGTACAGGGCCTCGGCGGCATATTGGTCTTCCTCCCAGGCCTGCCCCATTTTGGACATGCGGCGGCACAGCTCTAACCGGGCCCCGCCATACCAGGGATACAGGTTCACCACGCCCACCAGTTCGTCCAGGTTGAGGCTGTGGATGTTTATGCAGGAACTTCCTACCATTGTGCTACGGTTGCATTGAATATATCTTCCACTATTTTTTCAATGATGGTCTCGCAAAGAGTGGCCTCAACGGCATCCAACGACGCCGTGGCATCGAAATCCTCGTAGGCGCTGAAACTCTGGGAGACATCATCCTCCGGGTACTTCCGGTTGGTGAATTCAATCTTCACCGTTACCGTGAGCCGGTTCTGGGCGGCCATCTCCTCGGCCGTGATGGCGGTGGCCTTCACGTCATAGCCGGTCACCTCCGCCACCAGCTCCAGGTCTCCGTCCTGCTCCACCTGCTCCAGGCGGGTGAGGCGGCGGAATTTCTCCTGCAGGGCCTCGGTGAGTTCTCCGGCCAGGCTGGGGTTCACGCGGAGGGCCTTGTACTCCACATAGGGAATGGTGATGGTCTGTACATCCGGTTGGATAGAAGTGCCTGTGAAAGAATAGATTCCACAGGAAACGGCCAGCAGGGCCAGACTCAGTATGGCGGCAAGGCGGTTCATTTCTTTCTGTATTCGGGGGGAAGTTTGCGGTACAGCGTCCGTTCACTCATGCCCAGTTCCTCCGCGGCTTTCTTGCGGTTGCCGTGGTATTTTTCCAACGCCTGACGGATGAGTTCGTCTTCCGTGCGGCGGATGCTCAGCGAGGGCTGTTCCTGCGGCTCGTCGGCCGGCTGGAAATCCTCCTGTCCCTGCCATTCGGCCTCCTCCTGGAGGGCAGGCTGGGGCGGCGGGGGAAGTTCCCTGCGGTCCATGCGGGCCTTGAGGGAATCCACCTCCTGCTTGAGGTCAAAAATGGCCTTCATGATAGCCTGGCGTTCATCGGCCGAAAAGGCCGACTGATGCGCCTCCTGCGGCCCTTCATACAGCATGGGGATGGGCTCTCCCTCCTCGCGGGGCATCAGGGGCTGAAGGTCCTGGGCCGACAGTTCGATGCGCTGGAGGGTAGGGGTTACCTTCTGGGAAACCTGGGCGGTCAGGGACTGGGTGAAGCCCTGCAGCTGGCGGATGTTGCCGGGCCAGCGGTATTGCTCCAGCAGGCGGATGGCCTCCGGCTTCAGGGAAATCTTGCACATGCCGTTCACCTCGGAGAAATCGGAAGTGAACTTGCGGAAAAGCAGGTAGATGTCCGATTTGCGCTCCCTCAGGGCGGGGATGCGGATCTGGGCGGCGCTGAGGCGGAAGTACAGGTCTTCGCGGAACTTGCCGCGCTTGACGGCCTCGTAGAGGTGTACGTTGGTGGCGGCCACAATCCTTACATCCGTGTGCTCCACCTTGTTGGAGCCCACCTTCCGGTATTCTCCGCTCTGGAGCACGCGCAGCAGCAGGGCCTGGGATTCCAACGGGAGCTCCGCAATCTCGTCTAAGAAAAGCGTGCCCCCGTCAGCCTCCTCGAAATAGCCTTTCCGGGTATCTGTGGCGCCGGTAAAGGAGCCTTTCACGTGTCCGAAGAGCTCCGAGTTCACCAGTTCCTTGGGCAGGGCGCCGCAGTTGACCACGAAGAACGGGGCCTGCCGGCGGGCGCTGTACTGATGGATGATGCGGGCCACATTCTCCTTGCCCACGCCGCTTTCTCCCTGAATGAGGACACTCAGGCCGGTGGGGGCAAACTTCACGGCCGTTTCCAGCGCTTCGTTGAGCGCAGGGTCGTTGCCGATGATGTCGTATTTGTTTTTTAGCGCTTGCAAATCCATAGTTCTGCAAATTTAATCATTTTTTGAATAAAATGCTTATATTTGTATCTTGCATAAGATATGTATGTCAATATGAAAAAAAGTTTAGTATTTCTTGCAGCCGCCGCCTTCGCCGTGGCTTGCGCATCCCCCGAGAAGATGGCCAAGATGGCCCAGAACGTTCAAGTAAGCTGCCAGCCTGCCGTACTGGAAGTGGTTGGCGGAAGCATCGACCCTGTGGTTACGGTAACGTACCCCAAGGACTATTTCAACCCCAACGTGGTCCTGGAAGTCACCCCCGTCATTGTCTATGACGGAGGAGAGGCTGCCCTCAAGCCCATCAAGTACCAGGGTGAGAACGTGAAGAACAACTACAAGGTGGTTCCCTCCGACGGCCGGAAGGTGACGGAGCGCCTCCACTTCGACTATGTGGAAGGCATGGAAAAGAGCCACCTGGAACTCCGTGGCAAGGTTTTGGCCGGAAAGAAAGCCATCAACCTGCCCGTCAAGAAAGTGGCCGATGGCGCCAACACCACCTACATGCTGGTGAAGCGCTCCGGCAACCTGGCGTTCAAGAAGGACAATTACCAGGATGTGATTGTCTCCACCGCCGAAGGCCAGATCAAGTACAACGTAAACAGCTCCGAGGTCCGCGGCTCCGAGCTCAAGGGCAAGTCCGTGAAGGAATTCCTGGCCGCCTTGGATGCCGCCGCCGCCAATGAGCGTGCCACCGTCAAGAGCACCGAAATTGTGGCATACGCTTCCCCCGAAGGCGCAGAAAAGATGAACAACACACTCTCCGCCAACCGTTCCCAGAGTGCCTCCAAGGCTTGGGACAAGGTGGTGAAGGGCCACGAGAGCCTGGATCCCACCGTCCGCAGCATGGGTGAAGACTGGGAAGGTTTCCAGCAGCTGGTGTCCGAGAGCTCCCTGGAAGACAAGGACCTCATTCTCCGCGTCCTTTCCATGTACTCGGATCCCGCTGTGCGCGAGAACGAAATCCGCAACATGTCCCAGGTTTACACCGCCCTCAAGGGTGAAGTGCTGCCGGAACTCCGCCGCGCCCGCCTCATCGCCAACGTGGAGGTGAAGAACTACACCAACGAGGAACTGGTGGAAATCCTGAAGAACAACGAGCAGATTCTGGACGAGGAGGCCCTCCTCCGTGTCGCTTCCGTGGCCCAGGATGCCGCCCAGAAGGAAAGCATCTACCAGAAGGCCATCGAGCGCTTCGACTCCCGGCGTGCCATGTACAACCTGGCCGTCCTCTATCTCCACGAAGGCAAGATGGCCAAGGCCAGGGCCGGTCTTGAAGAGCTGGACGGAAAGGATGCCGATGTCATCAACGCCAAGGGTGTGATCGCCCTCCGCGAAGATGACCTCCGGACTGCCGAGGCCTGCTTCCGCCAGGCCGGCACGCCCGAGGCCAAGAAGAACCTGGGTATTGTCCAGATTCTCACGGGAGAATATGAAGCCGCCGCCCAGACGCTGAAGGATGTGGACGGCTGCTGCCACAACACCGTCCTGGCCTATATCCTCACGGACCAGCTGGACAAGGCCAAGGCTTCCGCCCATTGCGGAGACCCCAAGGTCTGGTATCTGAAGGCCATCATCTCCGCCCGTCAGGGCCAGGCCGACGAAGTCTCCCAGAACTTGGAGCAGGCCTTCCGCAACCCGGCCCTGAAGGAGCGTGCCTCCCGCGACATCGAGTTCGCCGGATACTCCTTCTAAACCGTGAGAACCCGTCTGCTTGTTATGGATATCATCTTCGGAGTCCTGGTGATTCCGACGATGATATTCCTTTTTCCCGTAACCGAGTGGATGCAGTGGCATCCGGATTATGTCTTGTTCTATATCCTCTGGCTGTACGGAGTGTGGCTCCTGTGCCGCAAGGCCATCGGCCCGATGTTCACACAGGATGTCCAGGGAGTCGTGCTGGCGGCGGGGTCTCTTTTCCTGGTGCTGGTGGTCACCTTCATGATGACCCTCACGCCTGTGGATTTCCCCCGGGAACGTATGGGAGCGCTTCAGCTTCACCAGCGGGCCATGTGGATTCTTCTCCTGGCCGTTATATCGGCCGGAGTTCCCGTGGGCGCCCTCAGAACCCGAAATCGGGAGCTCAGCAGCAAGAAGGAGGAAGAGGAGGAGCAGCAGAATGCGGCCGATGCCATCAATACCCGCCGGGCCGAGGCCCTGTCAGGCATGGACCGGGGAGAAATCCAGCTCAAGACGGGCTACAGCATCGTTCATGTGCCTGTTACGGCCATCAAGTACATAGAAGGCCGGAACAATTATGCCTGCTTCCATCTGGACCACCGGAAGGACGTAGTGTCCCAGATTACCCTCAAGAACGTGATGGAAATGCTCCCGGAAGGGAAATTCGCCCGCGTTCACCGTTCCTATATCGTTCCCCTCTGGAGAATAGAGAAAAGATCCGGCACCTCCGTGAAACTGATGGGCGTAGAGGAAAGCATTCCCTTGGGCCGGGCCTATAAAGAAACACTCAATAATGGATAGAAACAACAAAGACTTCTATGCAACCCGGTCCACCGCCTGGTGGAAGGTGGCCATTGCCATGATCGGGTCCTGCTTGTCCGGCGTCACCTTCGTGTCGGTTCCCGGCATGGTGGGGGTGTCCGGTTTCGGTTACCTGCAGATGGTCATGGGTTTCTTCCTGGGCTATCTGGTCATCGCCTTCGTCCTTACTCCGCTGTACTTCCGCCTCAATGTGGTGTCGGTGTATGAGTATCTGGACAAGCGCTTCGGCATTTCCTCCCACAAGACGGGCGCGTGGTTTTTCTTCATTTCCAAGATTCTGGGGGCGTCGGCCCGCCTGTATCTGGTGTGCGCCACGCTGCAGCTCCTGCTGCTGGGTCCTGTGGGCGTGCCCTTCTGGGTGACGGTGGTGCTGTCCGTGCTGCTGGTGTGGCTGTACACCGTCCGGGGCGGCGTGAAGGCCGTGATAGGCATGGATATCTTCAAGACGCTGTGCATGCTGGTGGCCGTGGGACTTACGCTGTTCTTTGTGGGCCGCGAGGTGGGCAAGCTGGATACCGGTTATATGCGCGTGTTCTATTTTGACGACGTGAACCACCCCCAGTTCTTCTTCAAGCAGCTGCTGGGCGGCCTGTTCACCGTGGTGGCCTCCACCGGCCTGGACCAGGACATGATGCAGCGCACCCTGGCCTGCAAGAACGTGCGGGACTCCCAGAAGAACCTGACCTGATTGTTTCCGTGTGCCTGCAGGCGGTGGTCATTACGCTCTTCCTGCTGCTGGGCGTGGCCCTGTATCAGTATGCGGGCCTTCATGACATTCCTTTTGCCAAGGGCGACGAGCTCTTCCCGGCCGTGGCCTGGAACGGCGGCCTGCCCAAAATCGTGGGCGTCCTCTTCCTGGTGGGCCTGGTGATGGCCGGCTTCCCGGCCGGCGGCAGCGCCCTTACCGCCCTTACCACCTCCTTCACCATCGACATCCTGGGAGGCAAGGACCGGAAGCGTACCTGGATTCACAGCGGCATGGCTGTCCTGATGGCCCTGACCATCATCGTTTTCGGCCTGCTGAACGCTACCAGCGTCATCGACGCCGTGTACCGGCTGGCCTCCTACACCTACGGGCCGCTGCTGGGCCTGTTCACCTTCGGCCTGTGCTTCAAGTGGAAGGTGAGAGACCGCTGGGTGCCCGTGGTGGCCATCCTGGCTCCCATCCTGTGCCTGGTACTGGACATGAATTCCGTTCAGTGGTTCAACGGTTATCATTTTAGCTATGAACTGCTGCTCATGAACGCCGTCTTCACCATCGTGGGCCTGCTGCTCATTGTCAAGAGGAAGTAACCTGCCATTTTGTCAGAAAATCCGGAGCGGAACGGAGATTGAAATATCTCCCGGCAAAGGAGACTGATAAAATGAACGAGAACAACAATAGCAATTTTCTTCAGCGCTTTGCCATCAACCTCAATGAGCGGGCTGCGCAAGGCAAACTGGATCCGGTCATCGGCCGGGACGACGAAATCCGGCGTGTGCTGCAGATACTTTCGCGGCGCACCAAGAACAACCCTATCCTGGTGGGCGAGCCCGGCGTGGGCAAGACCGCCATCTCGGAAGGCATTGCCCAGAACATCGTGAACGGGCAGGTGCCGGAAAACCTGAAATCCAAGAAAGTATATTCCCTGGATATGGGTTCCCTTATCGCGGGCGCCAAATATCAAGGAGAATTCGAAGAGCGTCTGAAAGGCGTGGTGAAGGAAGTGGTGGACAGCGCCGGTGAGATTATCCTTTTCATCGACGAAATCCACACCCTGGTGGGTGCAGGCCGCTCTTCCGGCGCCATGGACGCTTCCAACATCCTCAAGCCGGCCCTGGCCCGCGGAGAGCTGCGCACCATCGGCTCCACCACCTTGGACGAGTACCAGAAGTATTTTGAGGCCGACAAGGCCTTAGAGCGCCGTTTCCAGATGGTGATGGTGGACGAGCCCTCGCCGGCAGAATCCATCGCTATATTAAGAGGTCTGAAGGAGCGCTACGAGAACCACCACAAGGTGCGTATCGAGGACGACGCCCTCATCGCCGCCGTGAACCTGAGCCACCGTTACATCACCAGCCGTTTCCTCCCGGACAAGGCCATCGACCTGGTGGACGAGGCCGCCTCCAAGCTGCGTTTGGAGATGAATTCCGTGCCGGAGCCCATCGACACCCTCAATTCGGCCATCCGCCAGAAGGAAATTGAGCGGGAGGCCATCAAACGCGAGGGTGTAGGAACCAAGATGGAGAAGTTGGAGGCCGAGCTGAAGGAGCTCCAGGGGAAGCGCGATGCCCTGATGAAGCGCTGGAACGAGGAAAAGGAGATTCTGGGCGGCCTGCAGACCGCCCGGCAGGAGCTGGAAGACCTGAATCTGCAGGCCAGGACGGCGGAGCGGAGCGGGGACTATGCCACCGTGGCGGAGATTCGTTACGGCAAGATGGCGCAGACGCAGAAGCGCATCGACGAGCTCACCGCCAAGGCGGAAGCCATCCAGGATCCCATTGTAACCGAGGCGGTTACCCCCGAGGACATTGCCGAGGTGGTGGCCAAATGGACCGGCATCCCCGTGAAACGGATGCTGGAAAGCGAGAAGGAGAAGCTCCTCCGGATGGAAAGCGAGCTGCACAAGCGCGTGGTGGGCCAGGATGAGGCCATCCGGGCCGTGGCCGACGCCGTGCGCCGCAACCGGGCGGGCCTTTCGAACGAGAAGCGCCCCATCGGCTCCTTCCTCTTTATGGGTACCACCGGCGTGGGCAAGACGGAGCTGGCCAAGGCGCTGGCGGAGTTCCTGTTCAACGACGAGAACATGATGACACGTATCGACATGAGCGAATACCAGGAACGGCATACCGTCTCCCGTCTGGTGGGAGCGCCTCCGGGATACGTGGGCTATGACGAAGGCGGTCAGCTCACCGAGGCCGTGCGTCGCAAACCCTACAGCGTCGTGCTCCTGGACGAGATTGAAAAAGCCCATCCGGACGTGTTCAACGTGCTCCTGCAGGTGCTGGATGACGGTCGCCTCACGGACAACAAGGGCCGCACGGTGGACTTCAAGAATACCATTCTGATCATGACCTCCAACGCCGGGGCCGACATTATCCAGTCCTACATGGAGAAACTCCCCGAGGTGGACGGCCTGGACGTGCAGGCCATCGCCACCCGCCGGAGCCTCCTGAATGAATGTTCCGCCAAGGTGCTGGACGTGCTCAAGATGACCGTCCGCCCCGAGTTCCTGAACCGGATTGACGAGATTATCATGTTCGACCCCCTCACCAAGGCCGATATCCGCGACATCCTGCACATCCAGGAAGAGGAACTGAGCCGCAAGCTGTCCGACAGCGGCATCACACTGGAATTCACCCCCGCCTTCGAGGACCACATGGTGCAGAACGGCTACGACCCCGCCTACGGCGCCCGTCCCGTCAAACGCCTGATGCAGCGGGAGCTGGTGAACCTCCTGGCCCAGAAGATCCTGGAGGGCA
>CAJOMB010000084.1 GCA_905235615.1 uncultured Bacteroidales bacterium
CGTTACGGACCGAAGGGCCGTAAAAGGGAGGAGTCAGGCGCAAAGCGACCGGGTGAGCCCCTTTTTTGGCTGCTGACCGGAGGCACCCCCTGTCCCCGTCAGGGCATACCCGACAACAGGAATGAAACCTGCGCCATCGGCCCCATACCAACCTTGATCGCTAAGTAATTGACACACATGCGATTATACAATATTCCTCGTTCAAAAATTGAACGAGGAATGTGCTGCAAATATATGACAATCAATAAGTTAGTTGTCAAGCCGCGCAGGGTGCAGGCCAGCGCAGCGGCAAGCAAACGGCAAGCAAACGGCAAGCAAACGGCAAGCGCCAACCCCCAACCCGTTTTAAGCCTTTTTCCGGCCGGTGAAGTGATCCATCACGGTATAAAGGCCGCAGATGTCTCCGAAGAGGAAGTTGAACCAGCTGTGCGGGAAGATGCCCTGCATGAGGCGGATGAAGTGCGAGGGGAAGTTGATGCCCCGGTAGCCCAGGTCCAGCTCGATGGCCCTGAGGGCCTTTCGGGCCACTTCCTCCGGCGGCAGGATGCGGAAGAAGGAACGGATGCCGTCAAACATGCCCGTATTGATGAAGTACGGGGCGACGGTGGTCACCTTCACGGGGCTCTTCTCCCGTTCCATCTCGATACGCAGGCTCTCGCTCCAGCCAATAGCCGCCCACTTGGCAGCGGCGTACAGGCTCATCTTGGGCAGGGCCAGCATACCGGCCGATGAAGTGATGTTGCAGATGTGCCCCACCCCGCGGGAACGCATGTCACCAATGAATCGGAGCGTCACGTACATGGCGCCCTTGGCGTCGATGTCCATGGTGAGGTCGATGTCCCGGTCTGTCTGCTCGGCAAAAATTTTGTTGTTGGTGATGATGCCGGCGTTGTTGATGAGGATATCCACATCGCCGCAGGCGGCTTTGGTGGCCGATGCGGCTTCATCGACGGAAGCGGGGCTGGAGATATCGGCCTTGAAACCCTTGACGGAGCCTAAGGAAGAGAGTTCCTGGACGGTGGCGGCGATGGCGGCCTCGTTGATGTCCCAGACAATCACCCGGGCGGCCCCCTTCTCCAAGCAGCGGCGGGCCATGATTTTGCCTATCCCGGAGCATCCTCCGGTGATAAGTACGGTTCTATTTTGAATTTTCATAGTTTATTTTGCGCTCAAAAGGAGCATTTTCTTGATGATGGGGAACAGCTTGTAGGGCATGTAGCGGAACTTGAGGTCTATCCAAGTGGGGCTTTTGATTACGGAGCGCTCGTGGCTGAAGGCCAGGAAACTGCGCTCGGAATGATAGTTGCCCATGCCGGAATTGCCCACCCCGCCAAAGGGAATCTTGCTGTTGGCAATGTGCATGATGGTGTCGTTGATGCAGGCGCCTCCGGAGGTGGTCCGGCCGATGATGTCCCAGCCATCGGCCCCCTTGCCAAAGTAGTAGAAGGCCAGGGGCTTCTCGCGGGAAGTGACGAATTTCACCACTTCGCTGCGGTCCTTGAAGGTGAGGATGGGGAAGATGGGGCCGAAGATTTCCTCCTGCATCACGGGCGCATCAGGGGAAACGCCGTCTAAGAGGGTGGGCTCTATCCAGAGCTTATCCTTGTCGTAGCGGCCTCCGGCGATGATTTTTCCATCGGCCAGGTAGCCGGTAAGGCGGTCAAAGGCGCTTTCCTTCACAATATGGACGAACTTGTCGGAGTGCTCCGTCCCGTCCGGATACAGCCCGGCCAGTTCCTTCTTGAAGGCCTCCACAAAGGCATCCTTGATGTCCTCGTGCAGGAAAAGGTAGTCCGGAGCGATGCACGTCTGGCCGCTGTTGAGGCACTTGCCCCAGGCGATGCGGCGGGCGGCAATCTGCAAATCCGCGTCCTTGTCCACGATGCACGGGCTCTTGCCGCCCAGTTCCAACACCATGGGCGTGAGGTACTGGGCCTGCGCCGCCATGGCGATGCGTCCCAAGGAAGGGCTGCCGGTGAGGAACACCAGGTCGTAACGGTGCTTGAACAGCTCGCCGTTCACCACACGGTTTCCCTGCACCACGGCCACATATTCCTCAGGGAAGGTATCGGCAATAAAATCCTCGATGACCTTGGAGATATGGGGCACATAGGGGGAAGGTTTCAGGATGGCGGTACATCCGGCCGATATGCACCCCACTAAGGGATTCAGAAGCAGTTGCACGGGATAGTTCCAGGGGCTCAGGATGAGGGTGCAGCCCAAGGGCTCGCGCACGATATAGCTGGAGGAAGGCTGGCAGGTGAGCGGCGTGGGACGGGAACGGCGACGGGCCCACTTGGCCGTCTTGGAGATGGCCTCGCCAATCTCTCCGTAAACCAGGCCGATTTCTGTCATGAAGGCTTCCTCGTAACTTTTGTGAAGGTCTTTCCAGAGGGCTTCGCACAGGGGCTTCTCCCACTTTTTGAGCCCGGCGTTGAAGGCCTTGAGCTGGCTGATGCGCCATTTGACGTCTCTCGTGACGCCGGTGGCAAAGAAGGCCCTTTGTTTTTCTACGAGCTGCAGAATGCGCTCGGAAGTAGTATTTTCCAATGTCATAGTTTTGGTTTTAGTGGGGGCAAAGTTAATAAATTTTTTAATTACCTGGAAAAGCGCCAGCAGGAGCTGGCCGTTTTTTGTTCCCAAGCTTCAGGTCCCGGATTTGCTGCTGTAAAAAAAAGAAGGCAACTCAGCGTGAGTTGCCTTCTCTCGTGCGGGTGAGAAGAGTCGAACTTCCACGGGCTAATGCCCACCACCCCCTCAAAGTGGCGTGTCTACCATTTCACCACACCCGCAATTGATTTGGGACTGCAAAGATAGAAAGCATTTTTGAATTCCACAAACTTTTGCAGGAATTTTTTCCAAAGTTCAAATATTCTTCCTATCTTTGCACGCTTTCACGAGTTGGGAGCAATACGCAAACATTTAATTATTTAAAAACAGATTCACAATGGCTGTTAAAATCAGACTTCAGCGCCACGGAAAGAAGAATTTCGCATTCTTCCACATTGTAGTGGCGGATTCCCGCGCACCGCGCGACGGTAAATTCATCGAGCAGATTGGTTCCTACAACCCCAACACCAACCCTGCCACCATCGTTCTCAATGGTGAGAAGGCCCTGGCTTGGCTCAATGTAGGTGCTCAGCCCACTCTTACGGCCCGCCGCATCCTCTCCTATGAGGGTGTTCTCCTCCGCAAGCACCTGGCAGAAGGTGTTGCCAAGGGTGCCCTTACCGAGGCTCAGGCAGACGCCAAGTTCGCCGCCTGGAAAGAGGCCCGCGACAAGAAGATCGCAGACAAGAAGGCCGGCATCAAGAATGACGAAATTGCCAAGGCAAAGGCTGCCAAGGCTGCAGAGGCTCAGGTAAACGAGGCTCGCGCCAAGGCTATCGCCGCCAAGAAGGCCGAGGCTGAACAGGCCGCCGCCAAGGCTGCCGAAGAGGCCGCTGCAGAGGCTGCTCCCGCTGAGGAAGCCGCCGAGGCCCCCGCTGCCGAGGAAGCTCCTGCCGCCGAGTAAGGAGATGCTCTGCATCGGCAAGGTTCTCAAGTCCAACGGGACGGACGGGGAGCTCCTGGTGAGCTTTCTGGATGTAAGCCCTCAGGACATAGACCTTCAGGAACCGGTATTCATCGAATTCGATGGACTGCCGGTTCCTTTTTATTTTGAATCCTTCAACCAGCGGGGCAACAGCCGCGCCCTGGTGCGCCTCACCGGCGTACGCAGCCTCAAAGATGCGGACGAACTGGCCGGAAGCCCCCTCTATGCAGACTATTTTGAAGAGGAAGACGAGGAAGACTTCACCGGCTGGACGGTCCTGGACCAGGAGGGAAAGCCGATAGGAGCGGTCACCGACCTGGAAGACATTCCCGGCAACACCTGCCTCTGGGTAAGGAAGGCCGACGGGACGGAAGTCCTTCTTCCTTTCCACGAAGACCTCCTGCTGGAAGCCGATCCTGAAAAACAGATGCTCATCCTTCAGATTCCCGAAGGAATCCTGGATTTATAACCAAACTCCCTACTATGAAACGAATAACCCTCCTTCTTGCCGGCCTCTGTGCACTTGCCTGCACCTCCCGGACCGGTACGCAAACTCTCACCCAGTGGACCCTGCAACAGGAAGGCAGCGATGCCGCCTATAACGTAAGCGTCCCCTCCACCGTGGCCGGCGCCCTGAACCAGGCCGGTGTGCTGGGGGAAAACCTGCTGGAAGAGCTCCGTTATTTTGAGGCCGACAATGGCCGCTTCGACAGCACCTGGGTTTATACCACCCGTTTCAAGGCCGGAAAAGGCTGCCATGTCCTCCGCTTCAAGGGACTTGGCTATTCGGCCGATATCTTCCTGAACGGCACACAGATAGCCAAGGCCGATACCACCATCGGCGTGTTCGCCGTACGCGAATGGGATGTCACCGGCCTTACGAAAGGGAACAATACCTTGGAGGTGCGCGTACACCAGGCCCCCCGCGGCTGCCTGAACCACGGTTTCGTGGACTGGAACCCGCATCCGATAGGAGAGACCATGGGCCTGATTGCCCCGGTAGAGCTGGTCTCCACCCCCAACGTGGAGGTGAAGGACGTGTTTGTGCGTCCGGAGCTGTCGGAAGACCTCTCCGAGGCCTCCTTCAAAGTATATACAACCTTGGTGAACCGCAGCGCCAAGCCCGTGAACGGCCAGTTGAAAGGCCGATATGAGACCGGTGCCTTCAGCCAGGCGGTGAGCCTGAAGCCCGGCGAAACCGTTGTGGTGGAACACTGCGAAAAGGTGGAGAATCCCCGCATCTGGTGGCCCTACGACATGGGGACGCCGGAGCTGTACCACCTTACCATGGCCTTTGACAAGGCCCACTCCAAGGACGTGGCCTTCGGCCTCCGTACCGTCAGCAGCGAAATCGATTCCCTGGGCCACCGCCAGTTCCTTGTGAACGGAAAGAAAATTCTTTTCAAGGCCGGCGGCTGGACGGACGACATCTTTATGCAGGACAGCCCGGAAAGCATCCGCAAGCAGCTGGAGCTGGTGAAGAACATGGGCCTGAACGGCATCCGCTTCGAGAATATCTGGGGCAAGGACGACACCGTGTACGACCTCTGCGACCAGATGGGCATCCTGGCCTTGGTGGGCTGGAGCTGCCTTTGGGAATGGCCCAACTACAGCGGCCTGCCCGGCAACAAGTACGGCTGCATCAACGGCCCGGAAGTGGAAGCCCTGGCCGTACGCTATTTCCACGACCAGCTGGTCCGTATGCGCAACCACGCCTCCCTGATGGGCTGGCTCACCGGTTCCGACATGATTCCGAACCCTACCGTGGAGGCGGAATACCTGAAACTCTATGAGGAGCTGGAGTATCGGCCCTACCTTTGCTCGGCAGCAGGACTCACCAGCAGCCTGTCCGGCCCGTCCGGCGTAAAAATGATGGGGCCTTATGAGTACGTGGGGCCGGATTACTGGTACGTGGACACCACGCACGGCGGCGCCTACGGCTTCAATACGGAAACCGGCATCGGAATGAACATTCCCCAGGAGGAGGATGTGCGCCGTATCGTGGGAGAGGAGCATCTCTGGCCCACGGACAATGCCTTCTGGAGCCGTCACTGCACCAAATCCTCCCACATGAACAATACGGAGGTGATGCTGGAAGTGGTGGCCGGAGAATATGGGGAAGCCACCGGTTTTGAAGACTTCGTGCGCAAGGCCCAGGCCGTGGACTACGACGGCACCCGCGCCATGTTCGAGGCTTTCCGCTGCCACATAGACCACGCCACCGGCATTGTGCAGTGGATGCTCAACAGCGCCTGGCCGGCCCTTTACTGGCAGCTGTACAGCTGGTATCTGAACCCTACTGCCGGCTATTACGGTACGCAGAAGGCCTGCGCCCCCTACCAGCTCATCTACAATTACGGAGAGCACGCCGTGTATGCGGTGAACGACACGCAGCCGGAAGAGCACTTGGACGCCACCCTCCGCATCTACGACGCACAGTCCAGGCTTATCCGCAAGGAAGAGAAGAGCGTAAGCTTTGCTCCCCGCACCCCCGTGAAGGTGTTCGAGGGCATCGAAGGGCCCTGCTTCGTGGACCTGGAACTCAAGAAAGGCCAGGAAGTGGTGGCCCGCAACTTCTACTGCGTGGCACAGAATGACAACGAATACGACTGGGCAGCCGGCAACTGGTTCATCACGCCCATCAGGAAGTATGCAGACCTGAGCTTCGTCACCCGCCTCCCTGAGGCCAAGCTGGAATTATCGGCCCGGAAGGCCGATGACGGCTTCCAACTCACCCTCACCAACCATTCGGAGGTGATTGCCTACCAGAACATCCTCAAGGCAACAGATAAAAAAGGACAGCTGATTCCAGCTGCCCTTTGGTCCGATAATTTCTTCGCCCTGGTTCCGGGAGAGAGCCGCACCGTCCTTTGCCGTCTGCCCGAAGGGGTGAAAGACGTGGACTGGGGCTTCTCCGGCTGGAACGGCGTCCTTAGTCCAAACCTCCGTTGAGTGCATAATCGGCCTTGACTTCCTCATAGAAGGAAGCCTTGGCCGTATTGAAATAAGGGGTGAGCCAGAGGAAGCCGATGCCGCAGGTGATGCAGCACAGCAGGAACCAGCCGATAAAGCTCAAGTACAGCCAGAAGAGGTCGAATTTGTGGTTCTTCATCATCATGCGGCTGCGATGGATGGCCTCGGAGGCGCCCAGTTCCGGATTCTCGTCCAGGATATAGGGCGTCATGGAGTAGGCGAATGATGAAAAGGAGGCTCCACAGGAAGGTGAAGATACCCACCAGAAGCATGCCGCCCACCTTGTGCCAGTAATTGCTGAAGTCAAAGAGATTTCCCAGCGTGTTGTTGTCTCCGTTTACAAGGAGCTTACGGAAAACGTTCAGGAAAGCAACTCCTATGGGCAAGAGCAGGAAGATTTCCAGCAGAAAAGTAAGGCTGGAGACACCGTTATTGACTTTCTGGGCAGCCAGGTAATCCGGGTCTTGCACCAATTCGGAAAGGGAGGAGATGGAACTGACGTCCATGGCATCCTGCATCATGACGGAGGCGTAGCCCGCCGGGCCGGCAATGGCCAGGACAATGAGGAAATACACCAGAACGGCCAGGATGGCTTTTCCCCAGTTGCCGCGAAGGGCAGAGAGGGCGGAGTCTTTGAAAAAAGTGTTCGTTTTCATCTTTTTGACAGTTTATCTTGACAAATTTACACATTTTTCAGATATTTGTGCAAACTATAAAAGATAAAGTCATGACATGGATTGTTATCCTGGCCGTTGCGGCCGTTCTGGTTCTCTGGGTCATCTCCGTCCAGAACAAACTTGTGAAAAGCGATGAAATCTGCAACAACGCCCTCAAGCAGATTAATGTTCAGCAGATCAGCCGCTACGATGCCCTGCAGGCGCTCATCAAGCTCACCCGCGAGTATGCCGGCTAT
>CAJOMB010000085.1 GCA_905235615.1 uncultured Bacteroidales bacterium
GGACCGGCCTTGACGAGGGCCTTGCCGGCGCGGTTGCTTTCGTACTTGTGGAAGTTCTTGATAAAGCGGGCGGCGAGGTCCTTGGCCTTCTCTTCCCACTCGGCGGCATTGGCATAGGTGTCGCGAGGATCCAGGATGCCGGTGTCAACACCTTCCAGCTTGGTGGGAACGGTGAAGTTGAAGTAAGGAATCACCTTGGTAGGGGCCTTGTCGATGGCGCCATTCAGGATGGCGTCAATGATGCCGCGGGTGTCACGGATGGAGATACGCTTGCCGGTACCGTTCCAGCCGGTGTTCACGAGGTAGGCCTTGGCGCCGCTCTTCTTCATCTTCTTCACCAGCTCCTCGGCATACTTGGTAGGATGCAGCTCCAGGAAAGCCTGGCCGAAGCAGGCGCTGAAGGTAGGAGTGGGCTCGGTGATACCGCGCTCCGTACCGGCGAGCTTGGCGGTGAAGCCGGAGAGGAAGTAGTACTTGGTCTGCTCCGGAGTAAGGATGCTCACGGGAGGCAGCACGCCGAAGGCGTCGGCGCTCAGGAAGATTACCTGCTTGGCTGCCGGTCCGTGGCTTTCCGGACGGACAATCTTCTCAATATGGTAGATAGGATAGCTCACGCGGGTGTTCTCGGTGACGGACTTGTCGTTGAAGTCAATCTTGCCGGCGGCATCCACGGTCACATTCTCCAAGAGGGCGTCCCGGCGGATGGCGTTGTAGATATCGGGCTCGGACTCTTTGTCTAATTTGATTACCTTGGCATAGCAGCCGCCTTCGAAGTTGAACACGCCCTTGTTGTCCCAGCCGTGCTCGTCGTCGCCGATCAGCAGACGCTTGGGGTCTGTGGAGAGGGTGGTCTTGCCGGTGCCGGAGAGGCCGAAGAAGATGGCGGTGTTTTCACCGTTCATGTCCGTGTTGGCGGAGCAGTGCATGGCGGCGATGCCCTTGAGCGGGAGGTAGTAGTTCATCATGGAGAACATACCCTTCTTCATCTCACCGCCGTACCAGGTGTTCAGGATAACCTGCTCACGGGAAGTGACGTTGAAGGCCACGCAGGTTTCGGAACGGAGACCCAGCTCCTTGTAGTTCTCCACCTTGGCCTTGGCGGCGCAGTACACCACGAAATCGGGCTCCTGGTCGAATTCCTTCTGGTTCTTGGGACGGATGAACATGTTGGTCACGAAGTGAGCCTGCCATGCCACCTCCATGATGAAGCGGACTTTCATGCGGGTGTCTGCGTGGGTGCCGCAGAAACCGTCCACAACAAAGAGGCGCTTGCCGCTGAGCTGCTGCTGGGCCAGTTTCTTCACCACCTTCCAAGTGGCCACGGACATTTTGTGGTTGTCGTTGGGATAGCCCTCGGTGGTCCACCAGATTTCTCCCTTTTTGCCTTCCTTGGTGGTGTTGTCGTACACGATGTACTTGTCTTTGGGGGAACGGCCGGTATAGACGCCCGTCATCACGTTGATAGCGCCCAGCTCCGTTACCTGGCCCTTGTCAAAACCTTCGAGACCGGGTTTGGTCTCTTCATTGTAAAGAACCTCGTACGTGGGGTTGTAAAGAATTTCTTTCACGCCCTTGATGCCGTACTTTCTGAGATTGATGTTTGCCATAAAAGTATTTGTGTTTAAATATAATTTCTATCTTGCAAATTTACTCTTTTCCCCTTACTTTTCCAAATGGGAGGAAAGCCTTTTTCGAAGGAGCGGAGCCGCCGAAACGTTTTCCAGTTTTTCAGCCTCCGCCAGCCAGCGGGCACTCAGCTCATAATCCCCCAGAAGGTAGAACACCTGGGCCAGGTTGAAGCAGGCGCAGGAACGCTTGAGCTGGCTTCCGCCCTTGACCAGGAGGGAATAACCGTCCACGGCTGCGGAAAAATTTCCGTCGGCCACATGCTGGAGCGGCGTGAACCAGGCCTCGGAGCTGTAGTCGTCAAAATAGTAGAAGGGGAACTCGTCCGTCTTCCATTGGGAGAGGAAGCGGCGGGCGATGCGCTCTCCCACCACCTCGGCCTCGGGAGAGAGCGAACGGAGGGCCAGCGTACGCAGCCCGTCCTCCGTCACGATGCCGCTGTTATACACCTGGGAGCGGAGAACCGCATTTCCCTTGTATTTGAGCACCTCGTCCTTTCCCATGCTGTCATATACGAAGAGGTTGGTCTGGACGGGAACATCGGCCTGGGAAACATAGGCCGAATCCGGCGAAGCGGCAGGGCTCACGGTCTGGTTGGCTCCCATGGACGGGTTCCCCAGCGAGGAAGACAGGAGGAAGACCATGTCTCCGCCGGTTTCCATTACCAGCGTGTGCATCAGGTCCACCCCTACGCTGTCGGGGGTGGCGATATGGCTCAGGGGAATCACCTCCGCCCCGTCGTAATAGCATCCTTCCAGACTGCGGGCCAGGGCCGACGCCACATGACGGTCAAAGAGGGAATCCGTGGCAGTGGCTCCGTCCATGTACACGATGGAGGCGTTTTTCCCCACCAGCGTAAGGCCGGAGGCAGAGGGCTGACGGACCGCCATCTGAAGGGGGTACACTTGAGGAGAACAGGCCGATGCGACCAGTGCGGCGGCAAGAATCCAACTGAGTTTGTGTTTCATATCACTTCTGCTTGAAGATCGTACTCGTCGGCCCCAGTGATGCGGACGGTAAGGAACTCTCCTACAAATGATTCGGGGGTTCTGCCGTCTTTTGTCAGGGCCTGGAAGGGAACCAGGATTTCACCGTCCACCTCGGGGCTTTCGAACTCGCTCCTGCAAATGAGCATATCCTGCGAAAAACCGTCCACCAGCACACGTTCCACGGTGCCCAACCGGGATTCATTGTATGCAAGAGATATGCCACGCTGCACCTCCATGAGCTCTTTGAGGCGCTTTTGTTTCACCGAAGGGCGGATGCTGTCCTTGAAGTGCCGGGCACCGTAAGTCCCCTCCTCTTCGGAGTAGGTAAAAGCGCCCATCCGCTGGAAGCGGGCCTGCTTCACAAAGTCCAGCAGTTCGCGGAAATGGGCCTCGGTCTCTCCGGGATGCCCTACGATGAGGGTGGTGCGGAGGGCCACGCCGGGAACTTTCTCCCGCATGCGGCGGATGAGCTCGCGCGTCCAGGCACCGTCCACCCCGCGGTGCATCTTGTCCAGCACCTCATCGGCCACATGCTGCAGCGGGATGTCCATGTAACGGCACAGCTTGGGATTGGAGGCCATCTGGTCCAGAACATCCTCCGGGAAGGAGGCGGGATAGGAGTAATGGATGCGCAGCCACTCGATGCCCTCCACCTGGGACAGGCGCTGAAGAAGCTCTGAGAGGCAGCGTTTCCCGTAGAGGTCCAGGCCGTAATAGGTGGTGTCCTGGGCAATGATGATCAGTTCCTTCACTCCTGCAAGGGCCAGCGAGCGGGCCTCCTCCACAAGTTGCTCCATGGGAACGGACTTGTGGGCGCCCCGGATGAAGGGAATGGCGCAGTAGGAACAGCGGCGGTCGCAGCCTTCGGAAATCTTCAGATAGGCGTAGGGCTTGAAAGGGCCGGAGAGGTATCGGCCTTCCGAGGGCCCCAGTTCGCAACCCAAAGCCCTTACAAGGGGCTCCAGTTCCCTTGCGCCGAACCAGCCGTCCACCTCCGGGATAAGCCCGGGGAGTTCTTCCGGATAGCGCTGGGACAGGCAGCCGAACACCAGAAGGCGTCCCACCTGCCCTTCGGCCTTTCGTTTGGCCGCCGCCAGGATGGTGTTCACGGACTCCTCCTTGGCATCGCCGATGAAGCCGCAGGTATTGATAAGGAGCACGTCCACCGGGCCGTCCTCCCCTTCCGGCACAAGCTCGTAGCGGTCTTGCACCTGATACAGGAGATGCTCGGTGTCAACGGTGTTCTTGGAGCAGCCCAGGGTTATGACCTGGAGCCTACGCATTCTGCTGGGCCTCGCGCTCTTCGTCGGTGAGGAATTCCAGGGACGCGTAGTTCTTGAGGGCGTTGTACCACTCGGTCACCTTCTTCATGTGGGACAGGTAGAAGCGCTCCTGGTCGTAGTTGGGCAGGGCCTTCTCAAAGAGGGCCTTGAGCTCCTTGGGATCGGCCTTGGCGCCGGGAGCGTCCTTGTCTCCCAGCACTTCGTGCATCTTGGTGAAGACTTCCTTCAGCTTCACCTCGCCCTCGGCGGTGTAGATGGAGATGTCCTCCAGGGTGGTGATGCCGGCATTGGCGCTGAAGTTATAGCGCTTCTTGTCTTCGAAGGCTTCCACGATGGCGCCGGTGCGGGACTGGGCGATATAATTAAAAAGTCCGTGCTGTCCACGGATGGAAAGGGTTTTGGCTAAATCTGTTTTCATACTTGCTGAATTAATTTGCTAATATAGCTGTTTTTATCGAAAAATACACGTTCTACGGCTTCAGAAAGCGCCTGCGGAGTACCATCGTTAAGGATGACGACATCCGCCTTTTCGCGGGGAATCTCCTGCGAACGGATACGGCCGATGACCGCCTCCCGTTCCAGACCGTCCCTCCGCATCACCCGACTTGTCCGGATTTCCTCGGGGGCCTCCACCAGCACCACCCCGTCCGCCACGCCGTCAAAGACGGGTTTGGAAAGGATGATGGCCGATTCTATGACTCCCCAGGGCGCCGTCTGGCGCTGCTGCCAGCGGCGGATATCCTCAAGGAGGATGGGATAAACGATGCCTTCCAGCGTTTCCCTTGCCTGGGAATCGGAGAAGATGAGCGCAGCCAGTCCGGCTTTGTCCAAACGGCCATCGGGCCCCTTCAGAGGGGTGTCAAGGGCCATTCCCAATTGGGAGACAAGCGAAGGACGGCGGCTGTAGAGCCCCTTGGCCCTGGAATCGCAGTCGTACACGGGAATGCCGCGCTTTTTCAGACAGGAACAGACGGCCGATTTGCCGCTTCCTATCCCGCCGGTGACAATGACGGTTTTCATCCCCTCACCTCAATGCAGTCGAACACTTCCGGCTCTATGCGGTATTCCAGCACTCCGGCGGGAAGATTCCGTACACGCGGGGTGCATCGGCCACCCAGCGAAGAGCTGAAATCCGTCCAGTCGATATACAGCTTGAAGGAGGCCAGCGGGTCTTTGGCCAGCGGAAAGGCGCAGCGAAGCACCACCTGAGCCTGCGGAGGATACACCTGGAGGGAATTCCCCGCCGGAGCGCCCGACACTTCCACCGGAACGGTGGTTCGGAGCTCCACATAACGGGAGACGGGCAGCTGGTAGCTCACTTCATCGGCCGAAAAGCGCACACCCTTGACGGGATTGAGCTTGAGAACGCCTTGACGGGACTCATGGACATCCGTGAGCAACAGGCGGCTGGAAGTGATGCGCTCCACCGCATCCAGCCTCTCCTGACTGCCGTACACCGTAATGGAATCCGGCAAAATGCGGAAAGGCCCGCTCTGCATGTACTGCGAACGGCAGTTTATGCTCAGAGGCACCTCCACGGGCACTTTCTTGTGATTTTCCTGGGGGAAGAGGAAACGGAGCGTATCTGTGATGAAGGCCTCCACCTGGGTGTCTTCCCCGAAGAACTGGTTCACGTAGGAGTTCTTGGCTCCACCGATGACGCAGTACTCACCGGGACCGGTGCGGCGCATGTCGGAGCGGTTGAACTTCACCTTCACCACGCGGCGATTCCGACGGCTCTGCTCCCGGAGCAGACGGTACCCGTCCGTACGGCAACGGGCGCTCACCAACACGGTGTTGGAAGACTCCGTGCCATATCCCTCAATATTGCACTGGGCCACCACCGGCACGCTCACCGTACCGGCATAAGGCTGGGCCAGGGCCACCAGCAGCCACACAATGACCGCCAGGGCCAGGGACATCAGGAAAACAATCCATTCCCTGTTCCCGGTTCCGGCTAACTGCCTGAGGCGCTCTGAAAGGCCCATCGCTTACTTCTGAGCCGTCTCGGAATAGTCCTTGACCAGACCCTGCTTGTCTACGCGGAGCTTCACGTCACCGTCCACCTTGATGAGGGCGGTCTTCTCGTTCACCTCTACGATTTCACCGTAGATACCGCCGACGGTAACCACTTTGTCACCCTTCTTGAGGCTGTTGCGGAACTCGTTGAGCTCTTTCTGCTGCTTTCTCTGGGGGCGGATCATGAACAGGTACATCACCAGAATGATGGCAGCGAACATCAGGATGGTCATGAGACCGCCGTTGCCCTGCTGAGGGGCCTTGGCAGCCTGGAGGAGAAAAATATTGATAAGCATATCCATAAGGTTTTACAATAATCCTTTTTCTTTGGCAAGGCGGTCCAGCAGACCGTTCACGAAACCCCGGCTCTTGGGGGTGGAATAGTATTTGGAGATTTCCACGTACTCGTTGATGCTCACCTTGGTGGGAATCTCCGGGAAGGTTTCCGCTTCCGCCAGGCCCAGTGCGATGAGGACGTTGTCCGTGGTATAGAGGCGATCCCGGTCCCACTGGGACACGGAAGAAGCCACCAGGGCGCTGTACTCCTGATATTTGCCGAAGGCGGCGGTCACCAGCTTGCGGACGAAGTCACGGTCGCTGTCCGCGGGCTTTCCCTGGGCGGTCAGGATTTCACTCTGATACAGCGGAGGGAGGTTCCAGCGGCCGCTTCGGCCCAGCTGCTCGATGGAACGGATGCAGGTGCCCAGCACGTAAGGGAGTTCATCGGCCCAGAAGATGGAACTGTCTTCC
>CAJOMB010000086.1 GCA_905235615.1 uncultured Bacteroidales bacterium
CTAACAATACTGCTTGTTCTTGTGCTGACATACCTTTATCGTTCTTGTACGACAAAGGTAAAACTTATTATCTAAAACACATACTTTTCCCGGTGATCCAGAACACCCTCTTCGGCGAACTGGTCCTGAAGCTGGTGGCCGATGGCAAACTCCCGGTGCTGAACAGCATCCGGTAGTCGTTGCGGCCTGGTCGCTACTTCCAGGAAATGGAGCGGGCGTCCAGCAGGGCCTCGTGGGAAATGCGAAAACCCTTGTTTTTGCCATCGACCTGGGCCTTTCTGGCATGGGCCGATGCTTTTGAAATGGTAAGTTCCCGGCCATCCGGCAGCGTGACCACGGCCTTGGGGAAGGTGGGACGGGTGAGGGTGAAGGCGGGCTCTCCGGGGCAGTCCGGGTAGATGCCCAGCATGGAGAAGACGGCCCAGGCGCTCATGGTGCCGGTGTCGTCGTTGCCGGGAATGCCGTCCGGGGCGTTCTTGTAATTTTGCGCCAGAATCTTCTCTACAGCCTCCCAGGTGTACTTCTCATAGCCCTTGAAGCGGCTGAACAAGTACGGGTACACAATGTCCGGCTCGTTGGCGGGGTCGTACAGGCCTTCGTCAAACACATGTTGCAGGTTGTTCACAAAGGCCTTGGTGCCGCCCTGGAGCTTGGCATAGCCCGCCACGTCGTGCGGCACGGCAAAGCTGTAGTTCCAGGCGCTGCCTTCGTGGAAACCGGGCGCATTGGAGAAATCGGCCCCGTCTTCCGGGTTGAAGGGGGTGAGGAAAGAGCCGTCTTTCAGGCGCGGGCGCAGGCATTTGTCGGCCTTGCTCCAGTATTCCCTATAGCCCAGCGAGCGCTTGTAGAAGCGGGTGGCGTCATCGGTGCGTCCCAAATCTGCCGCCAGGCGGGAGAGGGCATAATCGGCCACATAATACTCCAGGGCATGGGAAACGGAGTTGTCCCCGGAGAAATCGGCGCTGAAGAAGTTGAGCGGAATATAGCCGCGCTCCACGTATGGGTCGTTGTCCGGGCGCATCAGGTTCTGTGCGCCGGGGGTATCGGCCGATTTCAGGAAAGCCTCGTAGGCCGTCTCCATATCGAAGTCCCTGAGACCGCGGAGCCAAGTGTCGGCAATGACGCAGATGGCGGGGTCTCCTTCCATGGTCCAGGTTTCGCGGCCATAGAGCTCCCATTTGGGCATCCAGCCCCATTCCCGATACTGGTCTATCATGGAGCGCACCATGTCCACCTGCTTTTCCGGCCACAACAAGGTCATCAGCTGATGCAGGTTGCGGTAGGTGTCCCAAAGGGAGAATACGGTGTAGCGCGTATGCCCAGGCTCCACCCGGCCAGTACCGCCGCTTTCCATCAGCGGGTACTCTCCGTTGACGTCGTTGAGCACGTTGGGATGGATGAGGGCGTGGTACAGGGCGGTGTAGAAGATGGTTCGCTGGTCTTCCGTGCCGCCTTCCACGGCTATGCGGCCAAGGTGCTGCTTCCAGTCATAATCGGCCTTCCGGCAGACAGCCTCAAAGCCAAAGCCCTGCTGCTCGGCCTCCAGGTTTTCGCGGGCGTTGGCGATGCTCACGAAAGACACACCCATCTGCACCTGAACCTGTTCGCCGGGCTCCAGGCCGTCGTAGTGGAACCAGTAGCCGATGTCGTCCCCGCTGAGTTCGCGGGAGTAGTCCTTGTAGATTTTGTACTTGCCGGCATCGGCATCCCAGGCCGCCTCGGCCGTCATGGGACGCTGCTTTTTCCAGTAACCGGCGCTGGCGGGAGCCTTGCTCACACGAAGCACGAAGTACAGCGGGAATACAGCGTTCCGGTTGTAGCAGAAGGTGCCCATGAGCTTGAAGCCCTCGATTTCCGTATCGCTCACCTTCTTCACGGTGGCGCCGCTCTCGTTGGTAAGGCCTTCGCCCAGGTTCAGGAGGATATTGCCCTCTCCGCCCGGGAAGGTGTAGCGCTCTATGGAGCTGCGGGTGGTGGCGGTGACCTCGGCCTTGATGCCGTTTAGCAACTCAAGAGCATAATAGCCGGGATGCGCCACTTCGTTCCGGTATTCGCTGCCGTAGATATGGTAGTCCACCTGCAGCGGCCCGGTGGTGGGCATGGTGAGGAGGGCCCCCAGGTCCGGGCAGCCCACACCGGACAGGTTCACGTGCGTGAAGCCGGTGAAAAAACTGTTCTCTGCCACATACGGAGTGCTCCACCAGCGGCTGTCCTTGTCCCAGGTGTTGAGCTGCGAGCCCATCACGTTGAACGGACTCACGCTCATAAGGCCGTTGGGGGTAACGGCTCCGGGGTTGCAGGCCCCGAAATTGGACGTGCCGATAAAGGGGTTCACCCACTCGGTCTGGGCATATAGCGCACCGCCTACCAGCAGCGCAGCAATGACAGCAAGTTTTTTCATTATCATGTGGTCTTTGTACAAATATACAAATTATTCCGCAATTCCCCTTGCCCCTTCCGGCCACCTATTACGCATTAAGGCCGATAAACGCGTAGGAGGTGGCAGATGCGAGCCACCCGTTACGCGTATAGACTGCTTAGTGCGTAGCGGGTGGCAAAAATTCACGATAAACGTGTTATGCTACACGCATTACACGATACTGGTGCGCTTGGTGAACTCGATGATTTCCGGGATGTAGCCGAAAGCCAGGCCGGTCACCGTGTCGGCGCAGCCGTAGTAGATGGCGATGCGGCCGGTGGCGCTGTCGTGCAGGGCGGCGCAGGGGAAGGTGACGTTGGGCACGTCTCCCATGCATTCGTACGGCAGTTGGGGGCTGATGAGGTAGGGGCCGCTGCGGGCAATTACCTTCCAGGGCTGCTCCAGGTCCAGCAGGGCGCTGCCGAAGCTGTACACGTAACCGTTGCAGCTGTGCAGCACGCCGTGGTGGAAGAGCAACCAGCCCTCGGAGGTCTTGATGGGCACGGGACCGGCGCCAATCTTCATGCACTGCCAGGCACTTACCTCAAAAGGCGCGGGAGCCATCACGTGGCGATGGCGTCCCCAGAACTCCATGTCCGGCGATTCGCTGTAGAAGATGTCTCCGAAGGCGGTGTGACCGGTGTCGGAGGGGCGGGAGAGCATGGCATATCGGCCATTGATTTTGCGGGGGAAGAGCACGCCGTTGCGGTTGTAGGGCAGGAAGGCGTTCTCCACCTGGTGGAAGGTCTTGAAGTCCTTGGTCCAGGCCAGGCCGATGGTGGGGCCGTGGTAGCCGTTGCACCAGCTTACCCAGTAGCGGTCTTCGATGAAGGCCACGCGGGGGTCGTAGCCATATACCCATCGGCCCACTTCGGGATCTGCGCCGGAGAACTGAATGGTACCGGGCTGGATGTCCCACCGGATGCCGTCCTTGGAGAAGCCGGCGTGGAGGGTCATGCGGCGGTTGGTGTCGTCGCAGCGGAAGACGCCGGCAAAGCCGCCTTCAAAGGGCACCACGGCGCTGTTGAAAATGCTGTTGGAATCCGGAAGCAGGTTCCGGGGAATCACAGGGTTGGCACTGTAGCGCCACAGGGGAGCGTTGCATCCGGCCGGGCGGTCTTCCCAAGGCATGCCCGGAAGGGGTTTTCCTTCAATGATTATCTTACTCATAGCTTGTTAATTAGATTCTGTATGGTCTGGTCCGGTTTTTCATCGCCGGCAATGATGTAGGGAATGCCGCAAAGTTTGACGGCATCCGTGAGTTCTTTCTTTTCTTCCTGCGGCAGCAGCGCCACTAAGCCCATGGCCCCGGAGAAGGACCTTAGCAGGTGGCAAAAGTGTACCGGGTCGTTCTGGGCGCTGCCCACCTGGACGGTGTACCCCCGGCGGTAGGCGCTGTGTGTAAGCTGCTCAAGCCACAGGGCGCTGGTTTGCAGTTCGGGGACCACCACGCCGATGAGCCGGGCGGCAGGCCACTGCGTGCGAACCGGGGCGTCCGCGGGCTGATATCCCAGTTCCCGGGCCACCTCCAGCACCCGCTCGCGGGTCTGGGCGCCCACCCGGTTCTTTCCATTGAAGACAAAGGAGACCAGGGAGGGCGACACGCCGGCGGCTACGGCCACGTCCTTTATGGTGACGTTTCTACGCATGCTTCCTTTCGTATTCGTCCAAGGCATCGGCCATCAGTTGCCGGCCCGTTTCCGCGATTTCCTGAGCGTGGGAATAGCCGTACACGCCGTGGTAGGAGTCGAAGGGCAGGCTCACCAGCACGTCCGGAGGCGTGAGTTCGACGCCCATCCGGGACAGGCTGCAGTTCATGATGCCGAAGCTGCGCTGCAGCACGGTGTAGAAGTTGTCCGAAGCATCCACGGGAATCCAGTTTTCCCGGCCGCTGGCTTCCAGCTGGCGGGTTTGCAGACCGGCCTGGATGCGCCCCAGAAGCGAATGGTCCGACTCGCGGGAAATGGCTTCGCGGCTGTCCAGGTAGCCCTGGATTTCCGCCGCGTCAATCTGGTTCACGTTGAAGCCCACCAGGATGTCTCCCTCCGTGCGGGCCACCCGGTTCAGGGGGAAGGTGTTCACCATGCCGCCGTCCACCAGCGTGCGTCCCTTCCACTGAACGGGCTTGAACATGGACGGGATGGAGATGGAGGCGCGGATGGCTTCAAACAGGGGTCCCTTCCGGAAAATCACTTCCTCTCCGGTATACAGGTCCGTGGCCACGGCCGCGAAGGGGATGGGGAGGTCTTCGATGTTCACCTCCGGAACGCGGGCCTTGATTTCCTTGATGACGCGTTCTCCCTTGACCAGGTAATTCCTGCTCACAGATACGTCCATGAGCGCTACCACCTTTACGGGATCCAGACCGAAGAGCCACTCCTTGAAGGCGTCCAGGCCTCCGGCCGCGTAAATGCCGCCCACTAAGGAACCGGCACTGGCGCCGGCCACGGAGCTGATTTCATATCCGCGGGCAAGGAGTTCCTCGATGGCCCCGATATACGCGAATCCGCGCGGGCCGCCGCTGGCAAGGGCTAAGGCAACTTTCTTCATGTGTTATTCGGAATAAATGGTATCGTAATACAGGCCGATATCCTTCAGGAGCGGTTTGGCCAGGGCATCCGTCACCCTTACCCGAAGCGCTTCACAGCGGGTGGCGGGGACCAGCAGGATGCGCTTGCGCCCCACGGTGGTCTCCTGGGCCAGCGGGGCCCAGCCGTCGGCCGTCTGAACTTCCACGGTGAAGCCGGAAATCCGCTGCCCCTTGGCGATGTCTTCCTGCAGGACCACCCGGTTGAAGGGCTTGTCGCCCTGGACTTTCACCGTCCAGGTGTTGCCCTCCCGGCGCCGGTCCAGGGCCAGGTTGTCGGCAAAAATCTGATCCAGAGCCTGCCGGAATTCCATCAGACGGATGGAGTCTGTCTCATGGATGTGCCCACGGGTGTCCGGCGGCACATTGAGCAGCAGCAGGGAATTGCGGCCCACACTTTTGTAGTAGATGCCCAGCAACTCCTTCACGGATTTCACCTGTGCGTTCTCACTTTCTTTCCAGAACCAGCCCGGGCGGATGGAGACGTCCGTCTCGGAGGGAATCCAGGCCTCGCCGTCAGGGTCTCCCTGGTTCAGGTAGCTTTCATAGTCTCCGGGCAGCTGCTCATGGGTGGCTCTGTTCTTGGCGGGGGAGAAAGTGGACCAGCTGGTACGGCCGGCCTCTCCCCGCTCATTGCCCACCCAGCGGCAGCCGGGGCCCACGTTGGAGAACACGATGGCGTGAGGCTGCCATTTGAACACTTCGTTGTGGAACAGGTCCCAGTCATAGACCTGGCGTTTCCCGTTGGGGCCTTCCCCGCAGGCGCCGTCGAACCACTGCTCAAACACGGGGCCGTAACCGGAGAGGGCGCTCTCCAGCGTCTGGCGGAACACTTCGTTGTAAGCGTCCGTGCCGTAGGTGGGGTCATGGCGGTCCCAGGGGGAGATATAGATGCCGAATTTGATTCCTTCCTCTGCGCAAGCCTCGGAAAGCTCTTTGAGCACGTCTCCCCGGCCGCCGCGCCAGGAACTTTCCCGGACGGTGTGCTTGGAAACCGGATTGGGCCAGAGGCAGAATCCGTCATGGTGTTTGCCGGTGATGATGATGCCCTTGAAGCCTGCGGCCTTGGCCGTACGCGCCCATTGGCGGCAGTCCAGGTCCGTGGGGTTGAAGAGGTCTTCGGCTTCCGTCCCTTCTCCCCATTCCAGTCCGGTGAAGGTGTTGGGGCCGAAGTGGCAGAACAGATTCAGTTCCATATCCTGCCACGCTGTCTGTTCCGGGGTGGGAACGGCCCCGAAGGGTGCTTCCTCCGTAGCGCAGGAGGCTGTCAGAAGGCCCGCAAGGGCCATATACAAGAGTCCTTTATTCATATTTGGCTGCCTTGGAAGGTTTGTCGGGGGTGAGGGTGAAGTTGTAGCTGTAGCTTACCGTGCTCCAGAGGGTGCGTTCCTTCTCCGGACGGGAGCCCCAGCTGTCGTAGCCGCCCACGCCGCTCATCTTGTAGTCTATGCAAACCTCGGTGAAGTCCCGGGGCGTAACGTCGCAAAGGTGCGTCTGGGATTTCTGCGGCCCGCCGTCCAGGTCTTCCACGCACAAGCGGAGGACGTT
>CAJOMB010000087.1:0-1772 GCA_905235615.1 uncultured Bacteroidales bacterium
AGTTACAATCCATTTTACGGCTCTTATGTATCCGCAAAATGGGCTGCAAAGATAAGAAAAATTATTTAATTAACAAAGTTTTCCACAGCCCTTTATGCCCTTATGGGCCGATATCCCCCCTCTTCTTTCGGCAACGTTTGACACCCAAAGCCCGTCACCGCGTGAGGTGTCCCAAAAACACGGACACCTCTACCAAAATCAGCCTTTTTTGCGTGAGGTGTCCCAAATTTAAGGGCACCTCACACACTTGGCATTCAGCAACGTTCTGCAGACACCCGCGAATAATCCACGAAGATATTCGTGTACGTCATCCAGTCCGGCCTGTTCAGAAGCTATCCTTTAATGAATAAAGATGAGAAGCGGGCCTCGGCATCTTCCGCGTAAAGCCCAATCACCATTCCGGTGAAGCCTCCGGCCACTTCCGAGCTTAGGAGGGCACAGCTGAGAGCGTCCAGATACGACCATTTTTTTTCGGCCGATGCGTAAAACTTATACAAAATACCGTCAGAAGTGATTTTAAGCCAGGCCGACTCCCCGGGAAGCGGCAATGAGGCCGCTTCATAGTTCATGCTCTTGAGCGTGTAACGGACTACTGCCCGAACATGATTTCCGCTGCGCTCCAGGGAGAGTTCGGCATGACCGTCCTGAATCTGATAGAGGGAGAGGCCGGCCACGCCCGGGGTGTCCAAAGTCACCTGAACGACCGTTTCCAGGTTTTCACTTTCCTGCCTGACACCCACAAAGGTGGGGTGGACGTTGGCGGACAGTGCCCCTTTGCCTGAAAGGTGAAGGGCGCCGTCTCCAATGAAATAACATGACGAATCGGGGTTTTGGATATAGATCCATTCCGGGCCAAGGGGCGAGTCAAAGGTGTATTCCTTCACAACTTCCCGCTGTTCCGAATTTCCGCTTGTAAGCGGTTCTCCGCCGTTCACCACAGGCCAGCCTTTTTCCCATGTAACGGGCGCCAGATAAGTTTCCCTGCCAAGATGATGGTAGTTTCCCCCGAAATTCCGGTATGCAAGAAAAACCACCCACCAGGAACCGTCCGGGGCCTGAACCAAATCTCCATGACCTGTACCTTGGATTTGGCTGTTTTCCGCGGCATGGCGGCAATGCGTAAGGATGGGATTATGGGGACATGCCTCATAGGGTCCGTACGGACTCCTGCTCCGGGCTATCGTAAGCGAATGCGCCAGTTCCGTGCCACCCTCGGATATCAGAAGATAATACCATCTTCCCATCTTGTAGATATGCGGGCCTTCCGGAAAACGCCCTCCCATGCCGTTCCAGATGGGACGGGAAGGGGTTAGCTGCTCACCGGTGGCAGGGTCTATCTCACAGAGCGTAATCTGCCCGCCGGGATTGCTCACAAAATAGCATTTCCCGTCCTCGAAAAGGAATGACGGGTCTATTCCAGCCTGCTCCAGATAGATCGGATCCGACCAGGGTCCTGCCGGATTCTTTGCCGTCACAAAGAAATTCTTGCCGATGGTGGTGTTGGTCGTAACCATATAAAACAGCCCTTCATGATAGCGGATGGTCGTTGCATAAATGCCCGACCACGACCCCGACTGCTGTAACGGCAACTGCGACTCCCGGTCCAGGACATTTCCTATCAGTTCCCAATGGGCCAGGTCACGACTATGGTACACCGGCACTCCGGGAAAATACTGAAACGAGGAATTTACAATATAATAATCCTCCCCCACTCTGCAGATGGAGGGGTCCGGATGAAAGCCGCCAATGATGGGATTCTGGTAGTCTAAGGA
>CAJOMB010000087.1:1784-8296 GCA_905235615.1 uncultured Bacteroidales bacterium
GGGCGTCCTGTGCAAGCTGCCAGCAGCAGAAGAAAGAGAATCTGTTTTTTCATTCGGCAAATATACTCACTTCTCATTAAAAATGCCTTAAATCACGTATTAATATTTCTTGCTGATAAGATATTAAGCGAATATTAAGGGAATCCGTTTATTTTTGTGGCCAGAATGAGAAAGAGTCTCTCCATATTGCTTGTTTTGGCACTTACCTTCATGGCCTGCGAGAAGGAAGAAGTGATTCCTCCTGCCATAGAAAAGCCATCTTCCGAAACACCGAAACCGGAGCCGGAGCCCGAACCTGAACCTGAACCTGAACCTGAACCTGAGCCCGAGTGGGTGGATCCCCTTCACGAAAAAGAGATTCCGGCCAATTTCCAAATTCCGACGGTGCATATCACCGCCGAAGCCCCCATCGAGAGTAAGTCCCAATGGGTGAACGCCAGCTTCATCTTCTCGGATTCGTCGGCCTTTTATTCCGAAACTGTTTCTCTGAAGGTGGGAGGTCGCATCCGAGGCCGCGGCAACACCACCTGGGGCATGCCCAAGAAGCCTTACCGGATAAAACTGGACGATGACGTTCCCGTCCTGGGCCGATGGAGCAACAAAGACTGGATTCTCCTTGCCAATTACTCCGACAAAACGCTCCTCCGGAATATCATGGCGATGGAATTGTCCAGAATATGCGGCATGTCCTGGACTCCTTACATGCTAAGCGTGGAAGTGTACCTCAACGAAGAATACCTGGGCGTTTACACTTTCTCTGACCACAAAGAGGTGGCCGGCCACCGGGTAAACATTGAAGTGGCCGATGAAAACTCCTTAGAAGGAGGTTATTACCTGGAGATAGAAGAAGCCATGGACGAACCTGTATGTTTCAACACCGTATGGGGAACGCCGGTAATGTTCCATGAGCCCGAAAACCCGACCTCTCTCCAGCAAAAGTACGTAAAAGACTGGTTCGACGGTTTTGAAAAAGCCCTTGAAAAGGTGCAGGGCTCTGACAACAGGGATTATCGCACGTACATAGACATCCCCTCCTTCATCAACTACTATATCATCCAGGAAATTACCAAGAACCCCGACGGGAACGTGCGAAAGAGCACCTATCTCACAAAAGAGAAAGGGAAGCCGCTGGAAATGTACCACGTCTGGGACTTTGACATCACCCTCGGGAACTGTGACTATACCCATTTTGAAAAGCCGGACGGCTGGCAGATGCGCTACGTGAAGTGGTACAACCAGCTTTTCCATGACCCCGACTTCAAGGAGGCCGTGAAAGCCCGCTGGAACCAACTCCTTCCGGAGTTGCGTAACGTCCCGGATTTCCTGGACCGTCAGCATGCCCTCATGGATGGAGCCGAGCACCGCAATTTCCAGCGCTGGCCCATTCTGGGCGTAAAAGTCTGGCCCAACTACTATTTCTTCCCTACCTATCAGGAGGAATACGACTTCCTCAAACGCTTCTATCTGGAGCGTCTGGACTGGCTGGACCACAAGATCAATCAGGAAAATTTTAACTGATGAGTTCCTTGAAGGAGACGCCGTACTCTATTCCCAGGGACTTGCGGTATTCTTTGCAGAAATTGTCGTAGATGGTTTTGGCCAGACCTGGTTTGGACTGGCGCACCAGAATCTTTACTTTGGCCTTCAGGGCATCCTCGTTCAGGAAATCGTGCTGGAGGATGGTATCGGCTGCTTTCAGCAGGGTACGTTCAGAGAGGTCGCTTCTGGAGAGCTGGCGGCTAAGGAAATCTATGGCCGATAAAGAGAATGAGCTCTTGAAATCGTCTATCCAGTCAAGCTCCGTATTGGGAAGAATGGGGCCGATCAGGAAGAGTTCCAGCATTCGGTCCACATCTTCTTCCCCGGAGGCCTCCCGGAGCAGACGTGAGGCTTCCAGATAATCGCAAATGGAACCTTCTCCAAACTCTATGTTCCACAGCTTGTTGGTGTTCTGGATTCGGATATCACCCACTTCTTCCAGCAAAGAGCGAAGCTTGGACATGTACACGTTGCGGTTGTTGTTGACGGTGTCGTCCATTTTGTAAGACCACAACAGGCTGTTGATTTTGTGCGAAGGAATGCCCCCGGAACGCTCCGTATATAGAATCAGCAGCACGAGGAGCGACTTGAGGGTTGGCGTAAACTGCGCCGTGACATCGTTTCCCTCCCGGTCCGTGACATGGAAACCGCCAAAGAAATTGACGCAGGAGCGGGAGAAATTGTAATATTGCGGGGTATCCTCTTCCGGCTGGGCTTCCCGGCGGAGAGCCCGGGATTTTCGGCCGGGCAGTTTCATGATGAGATACATGTTTCCGACCAGCAGGGCAAGTATCAGCACAGCTATTACCACTTTACTCCAGAAGCCCCGGGGCGTGTCGCTTTCCTTCTGCGTCTTTTCTTCCTGCAGGATTTCGCTCACAGGCATGGGTGGATAATTGATTTCGTACACGTCCACGTCGGTTCTGTTATCTACCTGGGACTGAAGGATGAGGGCATATATTTTTTCCCGGCTTGGGCTGTGCCAGATATTCACGTAAGAATACTGGGCGTTACGTTTGGGCGGAATGGGAAGAGACATCTTCTCTATTCCGGGAGAATCGGGGCGTATTTTCAGGAGCGTAAAGCCGTCCAGGTTGGACAGGAGGTAAAAATCTCCGTTGGACCAGTTGTAAACAAAATTCTCTCCGGAGATGAAATCCCCATAAGGCGAACTGCCCAGATCCCAGAGTTTGTTAACCTCAAAGGTGCGGGTGTTGATGGTATACAGGTCGTAATAATTCTTGGGAGAGAGTTCCTGCTTGCCGGAAGGATTGCCGCGGCCGCCGAAGACATAGAACAGACTGTCCACGATATAGGAAGTTACGCCATAACGGGGCGTAATTTCCCCGATACTCTTCCTGGCGTTTTTTTCTTTGTCTTCCAAATAGCTTACTACAAGCTGGTTCTGGTAGTGATAGTGCCCATATCCGCCAAATGAGAAGAGGGCGTGGATGCGGGGTTCCCAGGCATTGGTGTTGTTCCAGTAATAGTGGTCCCGCATGGGCGTGATGTCATTGTCCCAGCGACGGGTGTCAAAATCAAAGACGGAAAAGAGATCTTCATCCAGATTATAAGCGGTGAGCCAGTTGTGACCACCGGCCACATAAAAGAGCTGGTTGGGATAATTGGCCGGATTCTGCCCCCCCTGGACGGGAATCTCTTCCGCTTCCCTTCCGTCCACATGGAACACATGGAGAGGTTCTTCTGGTGAAGACATATAAAAAGTAGCGTCGTCGTCGAATGTTACGGACGGCATGTACGGAAAGCTGTGGGAAAAGACGGGGCGGAAAGAAGCGTAATTGTCTATGATCCATACAGGATTCTTCACCGTAGCGGGCGCTCCGGAGAGCAGGTCATAGCAACTGCTTCCGGCATGGCGGGCCAGTTCCCAATGCCGATATGGCTTGCCCCCGCGGGAAATCCTGATGTCCCTGAGGTTTACAGAAGCGACATCTGAAAGGACATAGCCGGCAAAGGGACAAAGACCAAAGGCAATGCGGAACGATTGCGCTCCCTTGGTACCGGCATCCCTCACCTTTAGGACTTCCCCGCCGTAATCCAGCTCCAGCTGGCCGTCACGCGGATTAAGGGAAATGGAAACGTGTATCCACTCTTCCGTTGCGATGGGGGTTACAAGGGTGTGAACTTCCGTTCCGGTTACAAGAATGGGCTGACGCACATCCTGGAGGCTTGCCGTGTACATGAGATCCACGTTTTCCCCTTTGTCTGTCAGGATACGGAAAACACAGCCAAACACGTTGTCCTTGCGGTTGTACACATCGAAGGAAAGTTCCAGCGTCTTTCCTTTCAGGGGGATGGGGCGGCCTCCTTCCAAGGCCATGCCTGTATGGGTATCTTCCGGAGAGGGATAGGCAGTAACGAAAAGTCCATAATCCAAAGGCGTAGCCTTCAGGACTGCGGCGATGAAAACTGGCAGGATGACGGATATAAATCTTCTCAAGTGTACTACGACTTTTATATGGACAGCATACAAAAATACTAATTTTTAATTACTTTCCAATGCCTTCCTTCAGGCGGCGGGCTGCATTTCCGGCCAAAAAGAGGTAACGGTCCGACGAAACGCCCTCTTCAAGCGGCACAAACTCGCTCCTCGGTGCCGGAACCGGTACCTTCCCGGCAATTTTGAAGATGGCCGTTCCTTCGTCAATTTCGTCAAACATGGCAATGTACAGCATCCGGGCACCGGCAGAAATGCAGTATTCCAACTGGGACTGGAAGAAAGCACCTCCCTGACGTGGAATTTGCAATCCTTTCCCGTGGCGCATCATGTTGGCCCAGGAGAATCCCGGATAGCACAGCGGAGCATAATCCACTCCGTGTTTTTTGCACCAGCGTATATCGGCCTTGATGAGATCATGATACTGCGGATACGTGTATTCCGTGTAACGGCCGACGAACCAAGGCATTACCACGTCACAGCGGGAGATGAGCCCATGCAGGCGCTTGTCCGGCAGGGTATCGGCCCGCAACTCTCTCCAATGGGTTGGAACGCCGATGAGGATGCTGTACCCGCGCTCCTTAAGCCCTTCGATAATCTCGGAAGCTTCGTCATATCCGTAGCGCCTGTGGTCGTTGAAGCCGATGCCCCAAACCGCTACCAGCGGCTTCCCTTTGTGGTAGAGGTACGACGGATTGGCCTCATGGTCAAAGAGATGGTGCTTCCTGGCAATGGTATCCATATCGGCCAGGAGAAGTTCCGGCCCGTTTTCCGGCATACCGCTGAGGTCGTACATGACGGCAATGGCACGGCTATACCGGTTGGCGCACTGCATGGCGTTGGAGAGCACCGTGGAGAAGTGCTCCATACCCGAAGGGTTGGCTATTTCGGCCAGGAAACGCTGCATGAAAACACCGTCCAGACCGTACTCCTGCATCCAGCGGAAGTGGGTGTCAACGGTGGAATAGTCGTGAGAGGAAGGAACTTTTGCTACGGTTCCATCCTCAAAGGAAAAGGCGGTATCGTAAAGGTCCGGATATTCGTCAACTTCGGGCCACAGGTCTATGGTACACCAACCGGGCTCAAAGCGGTTTCCCTTTTCATAATGGTGCCATCCGCGGCCTGCGCCGTCTCCGGGCGTGTTGAACCAGCCTTGGTAGCCGGCCATCACAAGGCCCTCGTATGAATCGTAGCGGATGGAAGATTTTACAGGTTCTGCCGCAAAGGCGACAGAACCTGCAAACCATATTGTCAGTAGCATGAGTGCTTGTTTCCTCATTTCGTCTGCACAACTTCACGGATGGTCCCGTCCTCATTGAAATAGAGTTTGTCCACGCAAATGGAACGGAGCACACCCTGGTGGGAAATAGAACAGTTATGATAGAACAGATACCACTGGCCCTTGTACTTTACGATACTTCCATGGGAAGTGTCGCAGTCCGTGGGCTTCAGGATAATGCCTTTGTATTCCCAGGGACCCAGCGGAGAGTCGCTCCAGCAGTAACGGAGCTGATTGGCACCGCGGTTGCCGGGTTCTACATGGTTGTCGGCATACATAAGATAGTACTTGCCTCCGTTTTTGAACACCCAGGGGCCTTCGTGGTAGTCTTTCATGCCGGTCATGGACTTCACTTCGCCGTCAATCTCGTGCATGTTGTCCTTGAGTTTCACGCCTATCATGCGGCCGCCTCCACCGTAGTAGAAGTAAGCCTGCCCGTCGTCGTCCACAAAGACGCAGGGGTCAATCATGGAGAAAGCGTCTCCCAGACCCTCGATGTAGCCCAGCAGCCGGAGGTTCTCCATAGTGGGCTTGTCAGAAACGCCAACGCCCACTTTCCAGGTGTTGTTCCAGTCGGAACCGCTGGGATGAGGGAAATAGTAGTAATACTTGCCGTCCTTGTAAGCGGCGTCGGGGGCCCACATGAAGCCTCCCTCCTCCCTTCCCCAGGTCACGTCCTTAGAGTGGAGGAATTCGCCGTGGTCCGTCCAGTGCACCATGTCGTCGGTAGAGAAAACGTGATAGCCGTCCATGAGGTCGCAGCCGCGGGGCGGCTCGTTGTCATGGGAAGGATAGACATACAGACGCCCGTCCTGCCATACATGGGCCGACGGATCGGCCAGGTAAAGGCTGGTAATGAAGGGGTTGCCGGGCATCTGGAGCTCCACTACCTCCTCCTCCCCCTGCGACTTGTTGCAGGCGCAGGAGAAAGAGAGAAGGGTGGCGGCCAGTATGGCCATAAAGGTTATAGATTTTTTCACAGTCATCGTTATCATCTGTTAACGGGCAGGGATTTCTCCGGTGAGCTTCACCTCGGCCCGCATCATCTTCCGGGCCTGTCCGGTAAGCCACAGGTAGTAGTCCGAACCCTTGTCTTTGTCAATGCCCTGGAACTGGATGGCCAATGTGGAAGCCAACTGGCTCCACTGGACATCGGAAGAGGTCTGCTCGCTTCCGCTCATCCGGTAACTGCCATTCTTGTAATACGTCACCCAGTAGTCGTCATCCGTGGTGTAG
>CAJOMB010000088.1 GCA_905235615.1 uncultured Bacteroidales bacterium
TGCCCGGACCGCCGGGGAACCGAGAGTGTTAAATGGGACCTGTATCCCGGAACGCTGCCCATGTGGGTGGCCGATATGGACTTCGCCGTGGCACCGGAAATCCGCGAGGCCCTGCAGAAGCGGCTGGACCACGGGGTCTTCGGCTACGAGCTCGTTCCGGACGACTACTTTGAGATCATGGGCCGATGGTTCGCCTCCCGGCACGGCTGGGAAGGGATAGGCCGGGAGAATATCGTCCCCACCACGGGGGTGATTGCCGCCTACAGCGCCGCCATCAAGGCCATGACCGTACCCGGAGACAAGGTGATGGTGATGACACCCTGCTACAACGCCTTCTTCCCCGCCATCCGCAACAACAAGTGCGTACAGCTGGACTGCCCCCTGCGCTTCAACGGGAAGCAGTACATCGTGGACTGGGACCTGTTTGAGCAGTGCGCCGGGGAGGCCAAAGTGCTTCTGCTCTGCAACCCCCACAACCCCGTGGGCCGCGTGTGGACCCGCGAAGAGCTGCTCCTGATGGCGGAAATCTGCCGCCGCAAAGGTGTCTTCGTGATTTCCGACGAGATTCACTGCGAACTTACCTACCCCGGCCACGACTACACTCCCTGGGCCACCCTGCCCGCGGAATACGTAAAAAACTCCGTTTCCTGCATCTCTCCCACCAAGGCCTTCAACATTGCCGGCATCCAGATTGCCAATATCTTCGCGGCCGATCCCGACATCCTCAGGAAAATGGACCGCGCCATCAACGACAACGAGTGCTGCGACGTGAACGTGTTCGGCGTCACCGCCCTCAAGGCCGCCTACGGAAAGGGCGGCCCCTGGTTGGATGAACTGCGCGATTATCTTTATCATAACGCGCGCACGGTCTGCTGCTTCATGGAAGACGAACTTCCCGGCATCGTGATGCCTCCGCTGGAGGGCACCTACCTCATGTGGCCGGACTGCCGCTGGGCCCTCCGCCGGGGCGAGCCCCTGGAAGGCTTCTCCGAGCGCCTGGGCAATTTCCTAAGGGAAAAGCACGGACTCACCCTCAGCATCGGCACCATCTACGGAGCTGCCGGCGAGGGCTTCGAGCGCCTCAATATCGCCTGCCCCAGAACCCGCCTTTTGGACGGCCTGGAAAGATTCAAAGACGGAATAATCGCTTACAAAAATGCGTAAATACCTGCTACTGATGGCCGCTGCGGCGGCCATTTTTGCCTCCTGCGGGAGAACTGCCAAGAAGGCCGATACGCCATCGGCCCAGGAATTTGCCCCTTACATCAAGGCCTATACCGGCGGCATGGTGCCGCAGGATGCCCAGCTCCGCGTGGACCTGACGCAGGAGGTGCAGGGCGTGAACCCGGCGGGCCTCTTCACCACCGAGCCCAAGCTCAGCGGCACCGTACGCTGGAACAGCCCCTCCTCCGTGAGCTTTGTCCCCGACCCGGGTGCCTTGGAAGCGGGAAAAAATTACAACGTCACCTTCCATTTGGAAAAGCTTTGGGCCGATGCCCCCGCCTTCATCTACCCCATCGTGGTGAGGGGGAGCACGGAAAGCGGCGCCGTCATCGTTCCGTCGAACGGCCGCCCCTTCCGGGTGCAGCAACTTGCGCTGAAGGACGGACGCATAGACGTGGTGCTGAGCCAGACTCCCGCCAACGCCGCCCTCCAGGGCCTGGTAGAGCTGGAGGGCGCCGCCCGCAGCTATACCCAAGTGCAGGACAGTCTGCTGAGCGTGTACTATGAAGGCCGGAACGGAGACCTGGTGCTCACCCTGGACGGCGGCCTCAAGAGCACGGACGGCCAGTCCCTCGGAGAAGCCTTCACGCACCGCTTCGCCTTGGACGAGCAGGTGCCCGCCATCGAGATTCCCCTGAAGGGAAGCATCCTCCCCACCAAAGACCGCTTCTACCTCCCCTTCCGCGCCGTGAACCTGAGCGCCGTGGAAGTGCGGGTTATCAAGATTTATGAGAAAAACGTCCTCTCCTACCTGCAGGACAATGATTTGGGCACGGGAGGAAATTCCCTCCGCCGCAACGGCCGGCTGATTTACCGTTCAGACGTACAGCTGGACCCCTCCAAAGACCTCCGCCAGTGGAACGACCACAGCATAGACCTGAGCGGCCTCATCAGGCAGGAGCCCGGCGCCATTTACCGCGTGCGCCTGAGCTTCCGCATGGACCAGTCCCTCTATGGCGGCAAGGAGGCCCTCAGGAATCCATCGGCCCCCGCCGGCCGGCCTTCAAAGGCCGACGAGGATATCTGGGACAAGGATATCTCCTACTATTGGGACAACGACTACGACTGGGACAGCTACAATTATCAGGAAGCCGACGACCCCGCCAAGCCCTCCTTCTACATGGACGGAGACCGCTTCCCGGCGGTGCAGCTGATGGCCTCGGAGATAGGCCTGATGGCGGAATATGCCGACGGGCCGGAGCTCTGGGCGGCCACCACCGACCTCATCACCGGCGGGCCGCTTTCCGGCGCCCAGGTGGAGGTGTACGACTTCCAGCTGCAGCGCATCGGCAAAGGCAGGACGGACGGAAAGGGACTGGCGCATTTCACGCTGGACCATAGACCCTTCGTTGTGGTGGCCAAGGCCGGCGGCAGCACCGCCTACCTCAAGACCTCCGACGGAGAGCAACGCTCCCTGAGCCGCTTTGACGTGGGCGGAGAGAAAGTGGAGAAGGGCCTCAAGGCCTTCATCTACGGAGAACGCGGCGTCTGGCGGCCCGGCGACACCCTCCACGTGAACCTTCTTCTGAGCGACAAGGGGAAGAACCTCCCGGCCGCCCATCCGGTGACGCTGGAAGTCTATACCCCGGAAGGCCAGTTCCATACCCGCCAAGTGCAAAAAGGCACCGACGGTTTCTTCTGCTTTGACATTCCCACCAAGGCCGATGACCCCACCGGCTACTGGAACGCCTATTTCAAGGCCGGCGGCAGCACTTTCCAGAAGACGCTGCATGTGGAGACCATCAAGCCCAATCGGCTTAAAATCAGCGCCCTGTATCCGGAGGTGCTGGAAGGCGGCAAGGCAGCCCAGGCCCAGATTGGCGCCCAGTGGCTCTCCGGCGGCGCGGCGGGCGGCTCCCGGGCCCATGCCCAGCTCACCCTGCGTCGTATGAAAGGCTCCCCTTTCAAGGAATTCAAGGACTATATTTTTGACAACCCCGCCTCCCAGTTCCAGGAGGCCCGGAGCGAGCTGTTTGACACCTGGTTGGACGGCAACGGAACGGCCCGTGTGCAGCTCTCCCTGCCCGAGGCGGCCCATGCCCCCGGCATGCTGGAAGCCTTCGTGGTCACCTCCGTGGACGAAAAGGGCGGCGACGAGAGCTTCACCACCCAGACTCTTCCCTTCTCCCCCTACCAGGCCTATGTGGGCATCCAGGACATCCGGGCCGATTTCTTGGAAACCGACCGCACCCACAAGCTGGGCATTGCCGTGGTGGACCCGAAGGGCCGCCCGGTGAAAGGCCACACGCTGGAGTACGCCTTCTACAAGGTGGGCTGGAACTGGTGGTGGAACAGCGCCGACGCCCGCTTGGACGAATACGTGAACGGTTCCTCCGTGAAGCTGGTGAAGAGCGGGAACTTGACATCGGCCACCCAGGACGTTTATGTAGAGGTGAACGTGCCCAAGGAGGAATGGGGCCGATACCTGCTGCTGGTGCGGGACACGCAGTCCGGGCATATCAGCGGCAAAACCATGCTGGTAGACTGGCCGGACTATGCCGGCCGGGCCAGCCGCCGGGACCCTGAGGCCCTCACCATGCTCAGTTTCTCCACCGACAAGGAAAGTTACGCTCCCGGCGAGAAAGCCACCGTCTATATTCCGGCCGCAGAAGGAGCCCAGGCCCTCATTTCCTTGGAGAATGCCGATGGCGTGCTCCTGCGTGAATGGGTGAAGCTTTCCGGGAAAGACACGCCCTGGAGCTTTGGCGTCACTCCGGAGATGGCGCCCAATATCTATGTGAACATTACCCTGCTGCAGCCCTATGGGAATACGAATAACGACCTTCCCATCCGCCTGTACGGTGTGCAGCGCGTGAAGGTGGAGAACCCGGCCTCCCGGCTGCAGCCGGTCCTGTCCATGCCAGACAAACTGCATCCCGAGGAGAGCTTCAGCATCAAAGTCTCCGAGAAGAGCGGCAAGGCCATGACCTATACCCTGGCCCTGGTGGACGAGGGGCTTCTGGACCTCACGGCCTTCAAGACGCCGGACCCCTGGGCCCGGATGTACCGCAGCGAGGCTCTCGGAGTGAAAACCTGGGACATGTACGACCATGTGATCGGGGCGTACGGCGGAAAGCTGACGCCGCTTGCCGCCATCGGCGGTGACGAGGACGCCATCCGCAGCGCCCGCAAGGACAACCGCTTCAACCCGGTGGTTATTACGCTGAAGCCCCGCACGGTGGCGGCCGGCGCCACGGATGTGGTGAAACTCAAGCTGCCGCAGTATGTGGGCAGCGTCCGCGTCATGGTGGTGGCCGCCCATGAAGGCGCCTACGGCAAGGCGGAGAAAACCGTTCCGGTGCAGTCTCCGCTCATGGTGCTCACCACCCTGCCCCGCTCTCTTGCCATCGGCGAGGAGGTGGCCGTCCCAGTGAACGTCTTCGCCCTGGAGGACGGCGTGCAGGAAGCCGGCGTGAGCATCGAGGCCGACGGCCCGGTGGAGCTCATAGGCGGCCGCAGCCAGCAGGTACGCTTTGACAAAGCCGGAGACCGGCTGGTGTACTTCCGCCTGAAAACTACCGGCGAGGAAGGCACGGCGCATATCAAAATATCGGCCAGCGGAGCCTCTCACAAGGCTTCGGAGGAGCTTGCACTCCAGGTGGTGAACCCCAACCCTGTGCTCACCAAGGTGCAGCGCTTTGCGCTCAAGGCCGGCGAAAGCCGCCGCGTGGGCGATGGGCAGCTGCAAGTGACCGGCTACCCGGCCCCCGACATGCACGGCCTCTTTGTCCATATGCGGGACTACCCTTACGACTGCTCCGAGCAGCTCAGCGCCCGCGGTCTGGTGATGGTGAACCTGCTGCCGCAACTTTCCGAGGCCGATGCCGCGGAGGCCCGCGCGCTCATTCCGGAGCTCATCAAGCGCCTGTATGCCCGGCAGGAGGCCGACGGAGGATTCAGCTACTGGGACGGCGGCAGCTCCGACTCCTGGGTATCATCCATGGCCGGCGTATTCCTGGCCCAGGCATCCCAGGCCGGCTTCGAAGTGAATGAAGGGGTGACCAAAGGCTGGCTGGAATACCAGCAAAAACTCTCGCAGGCCTACCGCATGGCCGGCAGTTCCCTCTTCTCCCAGGCCGATGAAGCCTTCCGCCTGTACAGCTTGGCCGTGGCCGGCGCGGCATCGCTCCCCGGGATGAACCGCCTTCGCGAAGCCGGGGAGTTGAGTACCCAGGCCAAGTGGCTGCTTGCCAGCTCCTATGCCCTCAGCGGCAAGGCATCCACGGCCGCCGGCATTCTGGGAGGGACCGCCCGCGAGTTCCCGGAATACACGCCTTATAACCTGACCTACGGCGGGGCAGCCCGTGACCGCTATGCCGCCATGGAAGCCCTGGTGCTGTGTGGCAACATGGCGGAAGCCCTTTCCATGGCACAACCGGTGGAGCGCACGCTTTCCACACAGGAGGCCGCCTTCGCCGCCCTGGCCTACGGACGCCTGTTCCAGAAAGTGCCCACCACGGATGTAAAAACTTCTATCGTGGATGGAGTCCTGAAGAATGAAAGCAACGGCCCCGTGTACGCCACCCTGTCCACCACCACCCGGGAAGCCCGCCAGGCTGCCTCCAACGGACTGTCCTTGGAGGTGAAGTACTTGGATGCTTCCGGCGCCGCCGTGAACCCCGCCACCCTCAAACAAGGCACCCGTTTCACGGCCGTGCTCAAAGTGCAGTCCAAACAGGCGGGCCGCGACCTGGAGAACCTGGCCCTGAGCTTTGCCATCCCCTCCGGCTGGGAGATTGTGAACGAGCGGCTCTCCGGAGTCCCCGACGGCGGCTACGACCACACGGACATCCGCGACACCGCCGTGCGCTGGTACTTCGGGCTGCCGGCCGGCCGGTCCAAGACCTTCACCGTACAGCTTCGCGCCGCCTATGAAGGCAAGTACGTGTTCCCGGCCACCGTGTGCGAGGCCCTCTACGAGCCCGTGGTGAACGCCTCCACCGCCGCCGGCACGGCCGTCGTGAACCCGTAGGCTGTGCCGCGCGCACAAAAATACCGCTTATTTGTGCTCGCACTGGGCGGGCCGGTTCTGGCCTGGCTGTTTTGCCTGCCCGTGAAGCTGTTTCAGGACGTGAGCTACTCCACAGTGGTGGAGAGCGCGGAAGGCGAGCTGCTGGGCGCCCGCATCGCGGC
>CAJOMB010000089.1 GCA_905235615.1 uncultured Bacteroidales bacterium
CATTTCTGATTATCTTTGTATGCGAAAAAATACGCCAATGCTTATAATTCTGAAACTCCTGGGCTCCATCGCCCTCCTGATATACGGAATGAAGGTCATGAGCGAGGCCCTGCAGAAGATGGCAGGCCCGCAGCTGCGGCACATGCTGGGTGCCATGACCACCAACCGTTTCACCGGAGTCGCCACGGGTGCGCTGGTCACCGTTGCGGTCCAGTCATCGGCCGCCACCACCGTCATGACGGTGTCCTTTGTGAATGCCGCCCTCCTTACCCTCTCACAGGCCATTTCCATCATCATGGGTGCCAACATAGGCACCACCATGAGCGCCTGGATCATGAGCGCCGGCTTCTCCTTCAATGTAATGGATGTGGTGTGGCCCGTTTTCCTGGTGGGCATCATCCTCATCCAGACGGGGAAACACCGCTATGCGGGAGACTTCCTCTTCGGCCTGTCCTTCCTGCTCTTTGCCTTAGGCATGCTCAAACAGACGGGAACGGAGATGGACCTGGCCAACAACCCGGCGGTGATGAACTTCTTCTCCAGCTTCTCCACCAACTATGGCACCATCCTGCTGTTCCTCCTGATAGGCTCCATCCTCACGGCCATGGTGCAGTCATCGGCCGCCCTCATGGCCATCACCATGGTACTTTGCTCTACCGGCGCCATTTCCATCTACCAGGGCATTGCACTGGTGATGGGTGAGAACATAGGAACCACCGTCACGGCCAACCTGGCCGCCCTCGGTGCCAATGTGCAGGCCCGCCGCACAGCGCTGGCCCACCTGGTGTTCAACGTGTTCGGCGTCATCTGGGTGCTCATCCTCTTCTTCCCCTTCGTCACCTTCGTGTGCGGCCTGGTGGGCCTGGACCCCACGGCCGAAAGCCAGAGCCCGGTGCAGCTTTCCTTTGCCTTAGCGGCCTTCCATACGGCTTTCAACGTGATTAACACCGCCGTGCTCATCTGGTTCATTCCCCAGATTGAGAAGCTGGTGTGTTTCCTCATCCAGCCGTCCAAGGAAGAACGGGAAGACAGCTTCAGCCTCAAGTATATCCGCGGCGGTATCATGAAGACCCCGGAAATCTCCCTCCTGCAGGCTCAGAAAGAAATTTCCATGTTCGGGCAGCACATGCAGCAGATGATAGGCTTAGTGAAAGAACTGGCCCAGACCACGGAGGCCGATGCCTTCTCAAAACTCTTCGAGCGCATCCGCAAGTACGAAGACTTCTCTGACCAGATGGAAAACGAAATTGGCCGATACCTGGAGGAAGTGGGGCAGGCCCACCTCTCCGACGATTCCAAGGCCAAACTCAGCGGTATGCTCCGCCAGATCGGGGAGTTGGAATCCATCGGCGACAGCGGTTTCAACCTGGGCCGCATCCTGCAGCGCAAACAGGACAACAAGATCGAGTTCTCCGAAACCCAGACCAAGGGCGTCGTCGAGATGCACAAGCTGGTGGATGCCGCCATGACCCGCATGAACCAGATACTGGACGGCCGCAAGGAAGACTTCGACATCGGCCTGTCCGCCTCCTACGAGGAGAGCATCAACGACCTCCGCGGCAAGCTCAAGCAGCAGAACATCCAGGACCTGGACAATCAGGTCTATACCTACGACAACGGCACCGTCTTCATGGACCTGGTGAACGAGTACGAAAAGGTGGGAGACTACGTCCTCAACGTGGCCGAAGCCCGTCTGGGGCTGTAGGTTCCGCCACATATACAAAAGCGGCCGGCTCCGGAAAAGAGTCGGCCGCTTTGTTTATCCTTCGGCGCGGATTACTTGCCCAAACCCTTCTTGACGGCAGCGGAGAGCTTGTCGTAAAGGGCGTCCGTTTTCTCCAAAAGTTCTTTGCTGATGCCGGCATAGTAGGCCTTGGCACCCTCCTTGGGGGCGGCCACCACCTTGTCACGAAGCTCGTTGTAAAGATCTACCGCCTCGTCGATGAGGCCGGCAATTTCGTCGGCGTTCTTTCCGGGATTCACGCTCAGGAACAGGGTGCAATCGTCCACGAAGGAACCGATCACATACTGAATGTCTTTTTTGATGTCTCTAAGATTCATATCTTTTGCGAATTAATTCTTTGCAAAGATAGTCATTTTTCTTGAATATCGGCCAACAAGGCTTCCACCTTGTCCTGCATCACGGTGGCAAGGAGGATTTGCCCGTCCGGGCCTATCACATACTTGGTGGGAATCCACTGGATGTGGTAGGCCGCGGCGATGGCGCTGTCCTTGCGCTTCTTGAACTCCGAAAGCTGAAGCCAGGTGATGCCCTGCTCCTTCACATAGGAGCTCAGGGCGGCAGGGTCCGTATCAAAGGAAACGCCTACCAGCACCACATCCTTGCGGCCCTTGAGCTTCTCCTGAAGGGCCAGCAACTGCGGCATTTCCTCCCGGCAGTCCGGGCACCAGGTAGCCCAGAAGTCCAGGATAAGCGTCTTTCCTTTGAAATCCTTGAGTGTGTAGGTTTTACCGTCCGTCCCACGGATGGAGAAATCCGGGGCGGGCCCTTCTTTCAACAAACCGGCGGCATACCGGGCGTCCAGATCCTGGGCTCCGAGAGAAAAGGCGCCCATGAGCAGGGCGGCCAACAAAGCGAAAAGTCTGAATTTCATAATCTTATTTGAATAAAGCCCTTACCAGGGCCGGGATATCGGCCACTTTCACCACTTCAATGCCTTCGGGCTTCTGGTCAAAGTGCGTGTAGGAGCTTACGAAAATGCGGTTGAAGCCCAAGCGGGCAGCCTCTACGGCGCGGCGGGCGGCCTGGGACACCGGGCGGATTTCCCCGCTGAGGCCCACCTCACCGGCAAAACAGACATCCGACGGGATGGCGTAGTCAAAGGTAGAGGACAACACGGCGCAAATCACAGCCAAGTCACAGGCAGGGTCCGTTATGCGGAGCCCGCCTGCCATGTTCAGGAACACGTCCTTCTGTCCCAGTTTGAAGCCGGCCCGGCGCTCTAAAACCGCCAGCAGCATGTTCAGGCGGCGCACGTCAAAACCCGTAGCGCTACGCTGCGCCGTTCCATAGACAGCACTGGACACCAGCGCCTGCACCTCGAAGAGGAAGGGACGGTTGCCGTCCAGCATGGCCGATATGGCCGTACCGCTGAGGCCCGCCTCGTGCATGGGAATGAGCATCTCGGAGGGGTTGGCCACCTCCCGGAGGCCGGAGCCCGTCATTTCGAATACCGCCAGCTCGGAAGTGGAGCCAAAGCGGTTCTTGATGCTCCTGAGCACCCTGTAAGCGCCCCGGTTCTCTCCTTCAAACTGCAACACCACGTCCACGATATGCTCCAGTATCTTGGGGCCGGCAATGGTGCCTTCCTTGGTAATATGGCCTATCAGAATGACCGGCACACCCGTGCTCTTGGCAAAACGCAGCAATTGGGCCGCCACCTCCTTGATCTGGCTGACGGAGCCGGCCGTGGAGTCTATATGCTGACAGAACATCGTCTGCACGGAGTCCACAATCATCAGGTCGGGGGCCGTCTCTTCCGCCTCCTTCAGAATGGCGGACATATCCGTCTCACTGAGGATGAGGCAGTTCTCCGATGACCCGCCCAGCCTGTCCGCCCGCATTTTCACCTGCTTCACGCTTTCCTCACCGGTCACATAAAGTGTCTTGAGGGCCGGGCAGTGCAAGGGCAGCTGCAGCGAAAGGGTACTTTTACCAATGCCGGGCTCTCCGCCCATGAGCACCAGCGACCCCTTCACAATGCCGCCTCCAAGGAGCCGGTCCACCTCCGCGCTGCCTAAAGACACGCGGTCTTCCACTGTGGTGGATACGTCCTTCAGCCGCATGGGCTTGCGGGCGCTCCCGGAGGCCGATGTCAGAGGCGTCGCCTTGGAGCTCCCCGTCACCACCTCCCTTTCCGCCATCGTGTTCCATTCCCCGCAGGCCGGGCATCGGCCCATCCATTTGGAGTATTCATTGCCGCAGTTCGTGCAGAACCACAGCGTCTTTGTCTTTGCACTTGCCATAGTGCTGCAAACTTACGAATTTTCTGTGGAAAAACCTCATGAAGCGTGTGAGGTGTCCCTAAAAACTGGGACACCTCACGCACCGGGCCGTTATTTTCGAATGACAAGTGCCGTGGCCCAGACCTCGCAGCCTTCACATCGGCCCACGAAGCCCAGATGCTCGGTGGTGGTGGCTTTGATGGAAACGCCGTCTTCGGCCACGCCCAGAAGGGGGGCCAGGGTAGCCCGCATGGCAGCAATGTGCGGCGCCAGCTTGGGCTTCTGCAAGGCGATGGTAATGTCCACATTGCCCACTTCATAGCCCTTTTCCCGGATGATGGCCATCACCTTCCGCAGCAGAATTTTGGAGTCCACGCCCTTCCACTCGTCGGACGTGTCGGGGAAAAGATGGCCGATATCCCCCAGCGCCAGGCAGCCCAGCAGGGCGTCGCACAGCGCATGGATGGCCACGTCGCCGTCCGAATGGGCCACGAAGCCCACTTCGGAAGGTATTTGGATGCCGCCCAGCCACATGGGAAGGTCCGGGGCCAGGGCATGTACGTCGTACCCGTTTCCTATTCTGATATCCATACTACTTTCTGATGATTTCAATTTCTCCCTTCAGACCCACCTTGAGAATCTGCGAGGCCTTGCCGGTGCTCTGGGTATCCACGGACGGGGGCACCACAAAATCCACGGCATCTTTGATTTCCTGCGGAACGTCCGAGAAGCGCTGAGGTGTAGGCTCCCCGGAGATATTGGCCGATGTGCTCACAACGGGTCGGCCCAGCTTGTACACCAGCTGCCTGCACCAGAGGGTGGGACGCCCGGTCGGTGCCGGGGATGACGAATCCAGCGGAATGCGGATGCCCACGGAACCGTCTTCCGCCACGGTGTTGTGGGCCAGATGCCAGCGGTCACCGGGAGCGCCGGGCTCTCCGGCTTGTGCTTCCGGATAAATGATGGTCATGGGAGCGTCGTTCACCTCCACCAAGTCCACGGCGATGGACGGAATCTCACGTACATACTTGGCAACCATATCCAGGTCAGAGGCCAGGAGCACCAGGCTCTTGGAGTCTTCCCTTTTCTTGATTTCAAAAATGCGGGCCACCGCTTCGGGATTGGTGGCATCACAGCCCAGGCCCCACACGGTATCCGTGGGGTAAAGGATGGTTCCGCCTTCCTTCAGAACGCGGAGCGCTTCATTTAGAATCTCTTCGGATTTCATAGTACAAAAGTAGACATTTTTCCATAAAATCGCTACCTTTGGTCTCAATATGAAAAAACCGCTTCTTTTCTTTCTCCTGAGCCTGTTACTGCTCGCCTGCGGGCAAAACAGCCGACGATTTGTTTCCGCCACCGCCGTGCGTCCGGCCAGCTACGCCGACGCAGAACCGCGTTTCAAGGCCCTTCTCTACTATTCCGACGCCGTGGAGGAGGCGCACAGGCAGTTTTCACACCAGGCCATCGACTTCTTTAGGAAGCTCACCGTGGGGGATGGCTGGATATTGGAGGCCGATACCACCCTCACCGGCAAAGGCGACCTCTCCCGGTACGATGTCATCATCATGCCGGACGTGGCACCGGGCAGCCCCTCCGAGCGGGCCTGCTTTGAGACCTATATGGAGAACGGAGGCGGCTGGCTGGGTTTCCACGCCGCCGGCTACAACGACCTTTCCACCGACTGGGAGTGGTTCCGGCGTTTCCTGGGCGGTGTCCGCTTCCTCTGCAACACCTGGCCCCCGCAGCCTGCCCTGGTGGAAGTGGAAGGACATGCCATCTCCCGCAACCTGCCGACGGAGTTCGTGTGTCCCGCCAGTGAATTCTACCAGTGGCAGCCGGACCCCAGACAGAACCCGGACATTGAAATCATCGCCTCACTCTCTCCCAAGAACTTCCCCATGGGCCTCAAGGACGTGGTCTTCGGCGGAGACTTCCCCGTGGTATGGACCAATACCCGCTACCGGATGGTGTATATCAACATGGGGCATGGGGACGAATGTTTTTCGGACGCCACGCAGAACCTGCTTTTCGTGAACGCCCTCCGCTGGGTGGTAAGCAGTGCGCCCTCCGGAAATCCCTTCGAGCGATAACAGCCCCGGATGTGTGAGGTGTCCCGATTTTACGGACACCTTGTCTTTCCCTGAAAAAAGTTGACTCGCTAACAGCGAGAAACAATGTTTATTTATCAAACCGCACTGAAGGATCAGTACTATGACAAGGTGATTGATC
>CAJOMB010000090.1:0-3243 GCA_905235615.1 uncultured Bacteroidales bacterium
TCTTGAGCCATGTGGCAGAAAAGAGCAGTTTGTCACACTGAGCACGCGGACTCCACATAGCCGGACCCTTGGAACGGTTGAGCATGCGGAACTGAAGCGTAGCGGCGTCCGTCACCAAACCAGAATAACCACCCAGGGCATCAATCTCCCGAACAATCTGCCCCTTGGCAATACCGCCCACCGCAGGGTTGCAGCTCATCTTGGCAAGCCCGTTCAAATCAGCCGTAATAAGAAGGACGGAAGAGCCCATCCCGGCAGCGGCCATCGCAGCCTCACAGCCGGCGTGACCTCCGCCCACAACAATCACATCATAGCGCTGCTTCATATCTTGGAGCGCTGGGAAAGATAGTAATTCTCCTTGGCCCGCATCTGAGCGATATCTTCCTCGGTATGGTCATCATAACCAATCAGATGCAGCAGGCCGTGAACAATCACACGGTTGAGCTCCTCGGGAAACTCAGTTCCATAAAAAGAGGCATTTTCGCGCACGGAATCAATGCTGATAAAAAGGTCTCCCGAGAGCCTGTTTCCCTCACAATAGTCAAAGGTAATAATATCTGTATAATAATCGTGTTGCAGATATTTTATATTGACATCAAGAATATAATTATCGGAACAAAATATAACCGAAATGTCCCCAAGCCGCTTGGACTCACTCTCTGCAACAAACTTGAGCCAACGGGAAGTAAGCCGCTTTTCCTTGAAAGGAAAAACGATGTCTTCACAATAATAGCCAACCATTTACTCGAAATCAAAAATGGAAACAAAGCCAGTAAGGTCCAGAACATCCTTAACCACGTCGTTCACGTCCTTAAGCACCACATGCGAACCAACAGCCTGAGCACTTTTCAGAACACTGAGAAGAAGCCGAAGCCCGCTGGAAGCAATATACTCCAAGCCCTTGCAGTCAATAATAATATCCTTGCCGCCGGCATTCAATAAAGGCGCCAGGGCCTTCTCAGTTTCGGCAGCGGCAGCCGTGTCCAGTTCTCCGATAAGGGTAGCCACAAGCTTACCGTCAATTTCTTCAACTTTCGTGGTCATCATATCTTTTTTGTCAAAGTTAATACATTATTTCCATGTTTTCTACAATACGAAACAGAATCTACAAGTTTACGGGTTAAATGAATGCCCAAGCCGCCAATGGGCCGAGTCTTGGCATCCATCGTGATATCCGCAGCCAAAACGGCTGTAGGGTCGAAGGGAAAACCGGAATCTACAATGGTAAATCTCACTTCCTTATAGTTACTATCCGCATAAACGGTCACTTCTCCCTTGTCTCCCGGAGGATAGGCATAATTGATTACATTAACCACCGCTTCCTCAAGCGCAAGGCGTAAACCGGCAGAGACCTTACGATCCATTTGAATCCGGCTTAAATAATCCTTGACAAAAGAACTGAGGGCAGAAACCTCCTCCGTGTTGTTGGATAAGGTAATCTTTTCACAAAGAATGGCCGATGGCTGGAAGCGAATGCAAAGAAGCGTGAGGTCGTCACTTTGGGGAAGACCGGAAGAAAAATCAAGCGCCTCCTGACGGAGGGTAAGAACAAGCTCCCCAGGAGAATGAGTATGCGCATTCAGACATCTCTCTAACACCTGCTGAACCCTGGTTCGTCCGAAGTTATGTCGCTGCTTGTCCTTGGACTCAGTCAAACCATCCGTATAAAGGAAAAGGGAAGCACCAGCCGCAAGAACCAGAGACTGCTCTTCATATTGGGTATCTGCGAAAACGCCGAGAGGAAGATTGGCCTTGGCGGGAAGAAGACAGACAGAAGAATCTATAAGGAACGGTTTATCGTGACCGGCATTGGCATAATTAAGCTTGCCGGTATATAAATCCAGACAGCCGGCAAAGAAGGTAACGAACATATTTTTTTCGTTTCCCTCACATAAATGACGATTTAGAGCAGCCAAAATACGGGAAGGGCTCTCCTCCTTTTGAGAAGTCATCCGAAACAGGGAGTGGATGACAGACATGAGCATGGCTGCCGGAACACCCTTTCCACTCACATCCCCGATACAGAAAAAGAGCTTTCCGTCCCGAATATAAAAATCGTAAAGGTCTCCGCCCACTTCAAAGGCCGGATCCAGGGCTCCGTGGATATCGGCCGAAAACTCCTTGGGCAGCATTTTGTTCTGGATATCACGGGCCACGGACAACTCTCCAGCAATGCGTGCCTGCTCTTCGGACGCCTTCCTCAACTTGCTCTCGTTGCTGGAATAGCGCTTAATCATAAAGACAAGAATAGCCAGACCCAGCAGAATGAAAAACATCGACTTCCGCCGGAGACCGTTAATCCGGGCAAATACTTCATCCTCCTTATAAACCTGAACAAGCTGCCAGTAAGGGTTGGTCTTCAAAGATGTGCGCCAAATCGAAATTCCGGGAAAGGCCGATTCAGGAAGCCTGCCATTTACAATATCCACAATTCGGGCCACATCATTCTTGGAAACACGCCCGTCGGAGGGCCCGGTAACCAGATCACCTTTCCGCGTCAGAAGGAGGCTGAAGGAAGAAGGGAAATGCTGACGGGCATTCAGGGTATCTCCCAACCAGGAAAGGTCGATATCCAGACCGCAAATGGCGGCAAGACTTCCTTTGGAATCAAATACCGGAACGGAAAAAGTAGCATAAGAGAGAGAGTCCGGGCCATAGAAATAAGGATCTGTCCAACTGTTTTTCAAGGAATCACGGGCCCATCTGAATTCCGGATTCAGCGTATAGTCGTGAGCCTCACTCCCCAACTGTACCACAGAAATACTGCCGTCCGGATTCTTAAAAGCATACGGTTCAAAAAGTCGGCCTTTGGACGGATAATAATAAGGCAAGAAAGCAAGACAGCCTCCCACAACATGGGGATTGTCATCTATCAGGCGCGAAACCACCGGGAAAAGCGAGTCCGGATAAGGTAAATTGCGCAAAATGTCCCACTCATTTTCGGCCATGGTAGCCTCCGTAAGATGAAAGATATGCTCAATTTCATTGGCCATAGTCCCCATGACAACACGGGTACGAAGCGACATTTCTTCTCCCATCATGTCCCTGAGACTACGGTACTGCACAATGGAGATAATCTCCACCAAAACGGCGGCAATAACGACAATCCCTGTCCGGGCAATCCAACTGGAACCAAAAGATTTCATAACCATTTTAGAGTCTGTAAAGTTATCATTTGTTTTTGACAACTCAAAACCCATGATTTTCTGAAGAAAAATGTATCTTTGTAGGAAACAAAAATAT
>CAJOMB010000090.1:3256-9198 GCA_905235615.1 uncultured Bacteroidales bacterium
GTCTTGGAGGCTTTCCGCGCCCAAGTCAAGGCAAACCCCGAACAAACCGCCGTGGTTTATGAAAATATCCGGTTAACCTATGCGGAGGTGGACGAACTTTCAGACAACCTGGCCGCCTATATCGAATCCCAAGTGCCGCCCAAGAGCGTTGTAGGTATTATGCTGGGCCGAAATGAGTATATGATGCTGGCCCCGCTGGGAGCGCTCAAAGCCGGCTGCGCATACCTCCCGCTGGACCCTTCCTACCCGCTGGAGCGCCTGGATTTCATGATGAAAGACGCAAACGCCCGGATACTGGTGGCCGATGAAGAACTCCTTCCCCTCCTGAAGGAGTTCAAGGGGCCCTCCATCAAAACCTCCGACATCCGAAAACTGCACCCCGGAACACCCAAGGCCTCGGAGCCGACACCGGAAGACCTGTTTATCCTGCTGTACACCAGCGGCACCACCGGAACGCCCAAGGGCTGCATGCTATGCCACAGAAACATCTATGCCTTCTGCAGCCACAACAGTGAAATCCTGGGACTGGATCACACCTCCCGCATAACCGCCTACGCCAGCTTTGGCTTTGACGCCTTTGTCTCAGACCTCTACAGCTCCCTGATTAGCGGCTCCACTCTTTACGTCATTCCGGAACGCATCCGGCTCAACCTGCCCGCCCTGCACGAATATTTTGAGCAAAACGGCATCTCCTGCTGCTTTATGACCACCCAGGTGGCCACCCAGTTTGCCATCAATTATCCAGACTGCAAGGACCTCAAAGTCATGTACACCGGAGGCGAAAAAATGTCCAGCTTCCCGCTGCCGCACTACCGCCTGTTAAACTGCTACGGCCCCACGGAAACCATTTGCTATGTGTTGTACGAGGAGGTGAAAAAGCAGGAAGAGAACATTCCCATCGGCCGGCCGGTAAAAGACATCAAGGCGTACGTGGTCAAAGACGGAAAGCAGGTGGCAAAAGGAGAACCCGGAGAACTTTGGATTTCCGGCGCCCAGGTGGGTCTGGGATATCTCAACCGACCGGACAAAACGGCCGAGGTGTTTGTGGACAATCCCTTTGACAAAGACCCCATGTACTCCCGCGCATACTGCACCGGAGACATTGTCCGGGAAAGGGAGGACGGAAAGATAGAATACATGGGCCGAAAAGACGGACAGGTGAAGATCCGCGGTTTCCGCATCGAACTCAAGGAGGTGGAGGCTGTTATCCGGGAATTCCCCGGCATAGAAGACGTTACGGTACAGGCTTTTGACGAGCCCGGCATAGGCGCCGGCAAATTCCTCGCCGCCTATGTGGTAAGCCCCAAAGAGGTGAATATCCAGGAGCTGGACGCCTTCATCGCCGGCAAAAAGCCCCCTTACATGGTTCCTGCCGTAACCTTGCAGATTGACGCCATCCCCCTGAACGTAAACCAGAAGGTGGACGTAAAGGCCCTTCCCAAACCCCAGCCGGAAGAACGCAAGACAGAGGCCCACGTGGCCCCTCTGAACAGGCTGGAAGAAGAACTGAGCACGCTCATCAAGGAGAGCGTGGGAATTGGCGGCTTCGGCCTTACGGAGCCCCTTTACTACAGCGGCCTGTCTTCGCTGGGGGCCCTCCGCTTGGCTACGGAGCTGTATAAGCGCTACGGACTGGAGCCGGACATGAACAGCTTTGCCAAAACCGCCAGCCTGCAAAGCATTGAGAATGACATCCTTCAGATCTTGTTATCGGGAGATTCCCGTCATTCTGAGCGAAGCGAAGAATCTCCCGGCAAAGACCAGCCCCAGGAACTTACCTTCCAGCAAACCGGCCTGTACTTTGACTGTATCAAGAACCCCTCATCTACGGCCTACAACCTGCCGTTCATCCTCCACTTCCCGGAAGGGACACTTGTACAGGAGCTTAAAAAAGCCCTCCTGGCCATTCTGGAAGCTCACCCCGCCGTTACGGCCCGCCTGGAACAAAGGGACGGGAAGGTGTACCTGGTGCCCGCCGCGCCGGCCCCGGAAATCCCCGTCACCAAGCTAAAGGCCGAAGAAGACTTCCAAGCCCTGAAAGAAGGCTTCATGAGGCCCTACGACCTGTCCGGCCCGCTCTATCGCCTGCACATTGTACAAACGCCCGGCAAACTGCACCTGCTGGCCGATTTCCACCACCTCATTTTTGACGGCCACTCCTACGACGTATTCCTCTCCCAACTCACGGAGGCCCTGGAGGGAAAGGCTCCCGAAAAAGAGAACTACAGCTATTTCCAATACGCGAAAGACCAGAAAGCCTATCAGGAAAGTCCCGAATTCAAAGAGGCCGAGGCATTCTTCGGAGAGATGATGGCCGGCAAGGAAGAGGAGACCGGCCTGATTCCGGACAAAAAACCGCAGGAAGACGAAGTGGGTCACGAGGTCTGGATCCGGAAGAAACTGGAGACCTCCGTGACGGCGCGTTGCCACGCGCTGGGAATCTCCCCGGCCAGCTATTTCCTCAGCGCCGCCTTCCTTACCGCAAGCGCCTTCAGCGGAAAGCAGAAGGTGTATATGTGCACCGTCTCCAGCGGCCGGAGCGACATGAGAAGTGCCGACACCTTCGGCATGTTTGTCAATACCCTGGCCCTCGCCGCAAAGGTGGGGAACCAGTCGGCCGATGCATTCCTCCGGGAAACAGACCGCCTCTTCGCAACCAGCCTGTCCTACCAGAACTATCCTTTCGCCCGGGTGGCATCGGCCCATGACTTTCATCCGGCCGTGATGCTGGCCTATCAGGCGGGCCTGATAGAAAAGCATACAATCAAAGGGAAAGCGCTTGAAGACGAGGTGGTTACGCAGGACACGCCCAAATTCCCGCTGAGCATCTTCATAGAAGGCACGGAGCAGGCTCCCGAACTGGCCGTAGCCTACGACGACAGCCTGTACAGCGACCCGCTGGTTCAGTGCTTTGCCGATGCCCTGGAAAGCGTGACAAGGGGCCTGCTCAAAGATGTCCCGCTCACGGAAATCCCCTTTGTGGACGGAAAGCGCCTGGAGCAGTTGGACAGCTTCAACCATTACGTTCAGGACGTGGACCTGGGCCTGACGGTCGTGGACCTGTTCCGCCGGCAGGCAAAGGCGACGCCGGACGCCGCGGCCGTGCTCTTCAACGGAGAAACCATCAGCTACGGGGAGCTGGACCGCCAGACGGATGCCATCGCCGCGAAAATCCAGGCCCTGGGCCTTCAGGAAGAAGACGTGGTGGCCGTCCTCATCAACCGCAACGCCTGGATGACCAAAGCCTCCATGGCCGCCATGAAAGCCGGCTGCGCCTATCAGCCGCTGGACCCTTCCTACCCGCCGGAGCGCCTCAATTTCATGATTCAGGACTCCAAGGCCAAGCTCCTGATTGCCGATAAGGAATTGATTCCCTTGGTGAGAGACTATTCCGGCCCCGTGCTCACCACCAAGGAGCTGGGAGATGCCCGGTCGTTGCCGACTCCGATCGGCAATCCCCCCAAGCCGGAAAACCTGTACATCCTGCTGTACACGTCCGGATCCACCGGAACGCCCAAGGGCGTCATGCTGGAGCATCGCAACCTGGTCAACTTCTGCGCCTGGTACAAGGATTATTTCAAGCTCCGGCCCGGAGACAAGGTGGCCGCCTTCGCCAGTTATGGCTTTGACGCCAACATGATGGACCAGTACCCCGCCCTCACCTGTGGCGCCTGCGTATGCATCATCCCCGAAGAAGTGAGGCACGACCTTTCCGCCCTGGACCGCTTCATGACCGAAAACGGCGTCACACACAGCTTTATGACCACCCAGGTGGGTGTCATGTATGCCCGTAACTTCCCGCAGAACCCGTCCCTCCAATACCTGTCCGTAGGCGGAGAAAAGCTCGTATCCATGCCGCCGCCCTCCTATGCTTTCTACAATGGCTACGGCCCCACGGAATGTACCATCTTCTCCACCGTCTTCCACGTACGGGAAAAAGAGGACAACATTCCCATCGGCCACCCTCTGAGCAATGTGCAGCTGTACGTGGTGGACCGCCACATGCGCCGCCTGCCCGTCGGCGCGGCCGGAGAACTGCTCATTGGCGGTGCGGGCGTGGGCCGCGGCTACCTGAACAACCCGGCGAAAACGGCCGAATGCTTCATTGAAAATCCCTTCCGGCCGGGTGTGCGCCTGTATCGCTCCGGAGACATTGTGCGCTACCGTCCGGATGGAAACATCGAATTCGTGGGCCGAAAAGACCGCCAGGTGAAGATTCGCGGCTTCCGCATCGAACTGAAGGAAGTGGAGGCCGTCATCCAGGAGATTCCGGGCGTGAAAGACGTGACCGTCCAGGCCTTCGACGCACCTTCCGGCGGCAAGTTCCTGGCCGCCTACGTGGTGGCCGAAGGAAGCTTTGACACCAAGGCCGCCGCCGATTTCATCCGCGAACGCAAACCTCCGTACATGGTACCCGCCGCCTGGATGCAGTTGGACGCCATCCCGCTTAACGTGAACCAGAAGGTGGACCGGAAAGCCCTGCCGGAAGCCACGCCCTCCACCATGGAAGAGTATATAGCCCCTGTCGGGGAAACGGAAAAGGCCCTTTGCTCCATCTTTGCAGAGGTGCTGGGCGTAGAACGTGTAGGCGCCACCGATTCCTTCTTCGACCTCGGAGGTTCTTCCCTTATGGTGACCAACGTAATGGTGAGCGCGGAGAAACAAGGCCTGCATTTTGCCTATTCCGATGTCTTCTCCCATCCATCGGCCCGCGCCCTGGCGTCCTTCCTCAAGGGAGATATGGGCGTACAGGAACAGGACAGCAACATTACGGAATACGACTACTCCGCCATTGACGCGCTGCTGGCCAAAAACACGCTGGAATCCTTCCTGAACGGGGAAGCCCTCCAGCTGGGACGCAATATCCTCCTCACCGGCGCCACGGGCTTCCTGGGCATCCATGTGCTCAAGGAGCTCATCGAGAGCACCGGACCGGACACCACCGTCTGGTGCCTGCTCCGGTCCAAAGGCAGCGTTACCCCGGAACGCCGTCTGCGCGAAATGCTGGTCTATTACTTTGAAAAGGACTACCGCCGCCTGCTGGGTACGCGCATCAAAACCGTTTCGGGAGACATTACCCTGCCGGAAACCCTGGAGCCGCTCACGGAAATAGACACGGTGTTCAACTGTGCGGCCAACGTGAAGCACTTCTCCAAAGGAACGGACATTGAAGACATCAACTACGGCGGCGTCAAGAACCTGGTAGCCCTTTGCGAAAAGAACGGAGCCTACCTGATACATGTCTCCACCGAGAGTGTGGGAGGCCTTACTCCGGGCTCTGTTCCCGGCACCCTCACGGAGCAGACGCTCTTCTTCGGCCAGCTCACGGACAACCAGTATGTCCACTCCAAGTTCCTGGCCGAGCGGTACATCCTGGAACACCTGGCCGCCGGCACCTTGAAGGCCAAAATCCTGCGTGCCGGCAACTTGTCTCCCCGTGCGGAAGACGGTGAATTCCAAGTTAACCTGAACGCCAACGCCTCCATGGGCCGCCTGAAGGCCTTCAAGATGCTAAGCGCCTGCCCGTATCAGCTGCTGGAAGGGCAGATGGAATTCTCGCCCATCGACCAGGCGGCCCACGCCATGGTACTGCTCTCCCGCACACCCCTGGAGAACTGCGTATTCAACGTTTCCAACAACCACCTCATTCCCATGGACGACATCCTGGTGCGCCTGGAAAAAATTGACGGAAAGCCGCTGGAATACGTAGAAGGCGAGGAATTCGACCGACGGGTGGAAGCCGCCAACGCAGACCCCGCGAAAACCCGGATGATGGCGCCGCTGGTGGCCTACCAGCAGTCGGCCGCAGAGACGGAAGGCGTGGAAACCGTTGCCTCCACCACCTACACCATGCAGGTGCTGCACCGCCTGGGCTTCCGCTGGGACCATACCTCCCGCGAGTATCTGGACATGATCTTTGAAATGCTGCGAACGCTGAGGTA
>CAJOMB010000090.1:9230-14745 GCA_905235615.1 uncultured Bacteroidales bacterium
CTTCCCCTGTCATTCTGAGCGAAGCGAAGAATCTTTTGTATCTTTGTACTCCTATGAGTGAATTCAAAACCAACAAGGCCGTCTTCGTGGGCGTAATCCTGGAAAAAGGGGCCGACAGAAAAGTACAGGAATACCTGGAAGAGCTCCGCTTCCTCGCGGAGACCGCCGGCGCCGTCGGGGACAAGATGTTCACCCAGCGCCTGGACCGGCCGGACAAGGCCACGTACATCGGCCCCGGAAAACTGGAGGAAATCAAGGAATACTGCCAGGAGAACGAGATAGAGTATGTCATCTTTGACGACGAGCTCACCGGCATGCAGCAGCGCAACATCGAGAAGGTGATTGCCTGCTCCGACGTCATTGACCGCACCAGCCTCATCCTGGAAATCTTCGCCCAGCGGGCCAAGACTTCCTATGCCAAGATGCAGGTGGAGCTGGCGCACTACAACTACATGCTCCCGCGCTTAGCGGGCATGTGGACGCACCTGGAGCGTCAGCGGGGCGGCATGGGCACCCGCGGCGGCATGGGTGAAACCCAGATTGAGATAGACCGCCGTATTGTGAAGCAGCGCATTTCCAAACTGAAGGAAGACCTGAAGAAGGTGGACAGGCAGATGGCCACGCAAAGGGGCAATAGAGGCTCTCTCGTGCGTTTGGCCCTCGTGGGGTATACCAATGTAGGGAAAAGCACTTTGATGAATTTATTGGCCAAATCTGACGTGTTTGCGGAGAACAAACTCTTTGCCACCTTGGACACCACCGTAAGAAAGGTGGTCATCGAGAACGTGCCCTTCCTGTTGAGCGACACCGTGGGCTTCATCCGCAAGCTGCCCACCCAGCTGGTGGAAGCCTTCAAAAGCACCTTGGACGAGGTGCGCGAGGCCGATGTCCTGGTGCACGTGGTGGATATCTCCCACCCGGAGTTCGAAGAGCAGATGCAGGTGGTGGAGCAGACCCTGAGGGATATCGGCGCCGCCGGAAAACCCGTGCTGGTGGTCTTCAACAAGGTGGACGCCTACACCTACGAGCCCTACGACGAGTTCTCCCTCCAGCCCAGGCAGCCCGTGAACCGCACCTTGGACGAGCTCAAGAACAGCTGGATAGCCCAGGAAAAGACCCCCTGCATCTTCATATCGGCAAAAGAGAAGATAGGCATAGAAAAACTCCGCAACGACCTTTACAAGATAGTTGCGGAGATTCATGCGGGGCGTTACCCCTTCAACAATTTCCTCTGGTAGCTAAAACGCGTACCCCAGGCCGATGCACAGGGTGTTCCCCAGCACCTTGGAGGCGGTGAGCCAGGTGGCATCCACGTGGAAACCGAAGAACTTCACGCCCAGGCCCAGCGAAGCGTAGGTGGGCTGAGGCGCGTTGCCGGTGCCCAGATGGAAACCGCCGCGGGCAAACACCGTCTTGTTCCAGTCATACTGCAAGCCCATTCCTATGCCCAGGCCGCCGGTGAAGAAAAGGTCTCCGTCGGCCGCTATGGCCAGGCCGCTCTTGCCAAAGGCAAAGTCATAGGCTACGCCCAATTTGGCCGATGTGGGCAGCTTGAAGGAACTCTCTCCGGACTTCACGGGCATTCCCAGGTTGGCTACGCCGGCCGTCGCCTTGAGGCCCTTCATGGAGAAGGTCACCAGGACATCCCCCATCACGGAACCGAAACTGACCCCCTGGGCGATATTGGACGAGGCGTACTTCACATTGATGCCTGCGGCCAGGAAATCCGTAAAAGCAAAGCCGAAGCCGGCACCCACCAGCAGGTCGGAAGGGGCATAGGTGTTCTTTCCGTTTCCGGTATTGTCATAGATGGTGTACTCCTTGCCGTTCTGGTAAGCGGCTGTCACATGAATGCCGATCCTTTTTCCGGCCTTGATGCCCGCCAGGATGTTAAGGTTGGTGGAGGCCGCTCCGCCGGGAGCCCAACGCTGGAAAGAGAAGGCTACGTCACTGCCCCGGAAGGGTACCACGGCGGGGTTGTAAAGGCCCTGGTTGGCCTGCGTGCCGCCCATGGCGGAGGATATGGCGCTGCGGTCTATGGTCACAAAGGGCAGGGCAGGAGCCTCCTGCGCCATCAGTTTGGCGGACCCGAGGGCCATCGCCATCAGAAAGAATAATGCTTTTTTCATAATCTCTTACAGTTTGACGATGGTTTGCCTGAAGCTGTTGTCTGCATAGGATGCGCTGAAGGAATACACGCCAGGAGCGCACTTGGAAAGGTCGATGGAGGCCGGTTCGAAAGCGCTGGCTTGCACCGTTCCCTCAAACACCATTCCGCCCGTGGAGGACACGATGGTCACCGCCACGCTAACCGGGTTCAGTTCCGCACTGCTCACATACAGATAGTCCTTCACCTGGCTGGGATAGGCCTGGATGGGCGTGTCGGCGTTTTTCACCAGGACTTTGAAGGTCTGGTTGGCCGTGAGGCCCTTGGCGTCGGCACCGGTGAGGGTGACATCAGCCAAACCATAACTCAGCGTGGTTCCGTAAAGGACATTGCCCTGCTGGTTCAGGTTAAGCACGGAAGGATTGGATATCTTGATGGAATATTTCAGCGTTTCCCCGTCGGGATCGTCGATATAATCATCCATCTCTATGGTGAACTTTTCCCCGGCATTGTGGAAAATCATGTTGTCAACCGTCTTGATGACCACGGGGGCCTGATTCTCCAGAATGGTGTAGGGGATGGAAAGCGTGGTGCTGAGCCCATAGCTGTCCGTGGCCTTCACGCTGGCTGTATAGTTCCCGGGGTCGGCGGCGTTGCCGGACAGGGTAAGGATATAATTGCCGTTCCCGGCCTGCTGCCAGGCATCTGCGCTGCCACCGCTGGTGAATTCCACCTTTACCTCATGGCCGTCCGGGTCTGCGATGCTGTAGGTGATGGGAACCACCTGAAAAGCGCGAATCTTGTAATCACCTTCGTAAGAAGTACTTATGACAGGAGGGTTGTTCTTTTCCGTCTTCACTGTCTTCACGGGAGAAAGGGCGGAGAAGTTGCGTCCGTAGTCATAACCGGCCAGGGCCACATAATAGGTGGTCTCGAATTCCAGACCGGAAAGCCGGCCTGTCATATCTTCACCCACCTCCAGGTCTCCCACCGTCACCACAACGCTCTTCACCTTGTCTCCGGGCTTGGCCGGATCCAGGGATGCAAGGCTCTCGGTGCTGGCAAAAAGGACATAGCCGGTGGCCGGGTCGTTCTGGGAGTTGCCGGTCACCTCCCAGGCAAAGTCAATGTTATTGGAAACAGGCGTGACCGTATATTCAGACACGGCCTCGGGTGTGTCTGAATTGCCATACATGAAGGCACCTAAGGCATCCACCAGCGGGCCTATTCGGGACCCGTCCGGAAGGACAGACTTGTTGGCCCCGTTAAGCAGCCGTTCTTTGAGCATATCGGCCGTAAAGCCGGGGCCGCCAAAGTAGGAGACAACCAGCGCAGCCACGCCGCTTACGTGCGGGCAAGCCATAGAGGTTCCCTGCATGTTGTCATACCCACCCGGAACAGTGCTGCGGACGGCCGTTCCGGGAGCCGCAATGTCCACCCAGTCTCCGTAGTTGGAGAAACTGGCACGTTTGCCGTCGGCATCCATGGCGCCCACCGCAATCACGGCTTCATAATTGGCCGGAGCGCCGTACAGAAGCCCGTCATTTCCGGCGGCAAAGATTACCACACCGCCCTTCATAGGAGAATCGGAGAGTTGGTTGCCGCTATTGTCACAGCCGGCATACTTGATGAAATAATCCACCGCAGCCTTTTCAGACGAGCCGATTTTGAGGTTTTTGGCCCTCTCCAGCTCATCGGCGCTGATAGTCCCGTCCTCGTTCGTATCCACAACATAACCCCAGCTGTTCTGGGAAATGACGGCGCCATGGTCTGCACCCCATTTGAGGGCCGAGGGCGTGTCTCCGCCATTATCTCCGAAGATTTGGCAGGACATGATTTTCACGCCCCCTTCTCCGGTGGCGGCATTACCGCCGGCGATGCCGCAAACACCCTTTCTGTTGTTGTTAACGGCAGCGATAGTTCCCGCAACATGGGTTCCATGGCTGTCGGCCTTTATTACATAGCCTCCCGTCGTGAAATTCTTGCTGCCTTCGGGGCCTCCGGCAAGGGTATTGCCGGCCAGGTCCTCATGGTTTAGGTCTACGCCGCTATCCACCACGGCCACAATTACGCCGGGATCTCCGGTGGTATAAGTGCTCCAGACTTTTTCCACATTGATGTCCACGCCTTTCTTGGTGGTATTGATGTAATGCCACTGGTTGGAGAGCATGGGGTCGTTGAAAACGGCCGTGCTGCGGATTTTGCGCCGCCCTTCCACATATTCGATTCCCTTTACAGAGGAAAGGGAGAAGTCGGCCTTGGTGAGGGTGTTGGAGGGGTCATATACCACCTTGTACCAACGGTGAAGCCCTTCCCGGCGGGTGCGCTCCTCAAACTCTCCGGCATCCGGGAACAGGCGCTGCATGGAGGTAACGCCCAACTCCTGCGTCAGGTTGTTGAGCGCATCACTCTTGGTCTGGACCATTCCATTCTTCAAATCCTCTTCTATCAGGGCCGAGAAGTCCTCCGTCACATAGACATAGGCCACTCCCGGCTCATAGGGGACATTGTCCTGTTGTGCCATCGGAGACAGTTCCACCGGCTCCCGGACAAGCGCTTCCTCCTGTGCCCCCTGTTTGGCGCAGGAGAAGGCCAGAACGGGCATCAGGGCCCATAAAATCCATTTTTTCTTCATATCGTAACTAATTTAGTTTTTCTGCCAAAAAATCGGCGACCTTCTGCAGGTCCGCCACATTGTTCCACTTGATTTTATTTTCCTTCAGGAAGGCTTTGGCGGCATCTTTGTCCAGGCCGGGAACATCCAGAAAGTCTTTTTTTGCGGCCTTGATTTTCTGTCCCTTGACAAAGAGGTACTTCTTTGAAATCAGGGACAGGGCTTTTCCGTTCTCCTTGTTCATCTTCAGTTCCATGTGGTTGATGTTGGAGCTGGAATTGGTTCCGCCAATTCCCTCCAGGGAGCTGAGGGCGGTTGTGCCGATGGTGGTGGAAGAAGAACCGTACGCTCCGCCCGTCTCGTTAAGCGCAGCGTAGTCAATGTCCTGGGCTTCCAACACCAGGCTCTTTTCGCTCATGGAAAGAACCTTGAGCATTTCTCCGGCGGCGTTCTGATACACATCCTGGCCAATACGGACCGTCAGGACATCGGCCATGCTGGCCACTTTGATATAGGCCCCTTCAATGAAATGAAGCTTTTTGTCGGCCAGGTTGATATTGTACTTCCCGCCTTTTTCCTTTCCGCCGTTCCAGATGAGCGAACCGTCTTGGAACTCATCGTACATATAAGGCCAGGAGGAGGTGGGAACGTACTGGCAGAAGGCCGTCCAGGCCCCTGCAAAGAGCGACACAAGCAATAAAAGAATCTTTTTCATAGCAAAATTGTATTTACTGTGAAATTTACAAATGTAATAAAAAAATACAGCACCGTCAAGGGGCGGTGCTGTAGAAAAG
>CAJOMB010000091.1:0-726 GCA_905235615.1 uncultured Bacteroidales bacterium
CAGCAGGCGGTTGTCGTCTCCCCCGTTCATGGCGGCCGATACCGGGTCCATATCCAGCTCTTTTCCCAACTGGAAGCTGTTTCCTTCGAAGGGAATCTTGTCTGCATAGACCTTGGCGCCCAGTCCGCTGTCCCGGCTCAGGCGTTTGAGGGCATCCGAGAGCCCCCTCGTGACAAAATAAGCATAGGAAGGGTAGATTTCCGCATCCTCCAAACGGGACACCACGGAGGCGTCCAATTCCGGGCGCAAATAACTGCCTACCAGCATCCTGTACTGCGACATGTCCGGCTGCACGCCCTTTTCCTGGAACTCCCGCGCTCCCCGCTCCAGCACCTGCAGGCCCAGATAGGCCGCCCCAAGGGCGCCGGACACGCAGATGAGGTCTTTGCTCTTGGCCGCCATGCGTCTTTTCTCCGTGAGAAGGGACGTTTCTCCGGTGGCCGACAGGGACAGATACAACCCGTTGTTGGAAGGCTGCAAATCCAGGTTCACCGCTTCAAAGCCAAACTCCTTGGCCGCTACCGTAATCCCCATCCACAGCTCTTTCACCTGCGGGAAATCCAGTTTGGCCGACACTCCCAGCACCACACTGAGGAGTTTTGGGGCCGCCAAGGCGGCAAGTAACTCTCCTGTTACCCCTACCACACACTTGTAACCTAAATGTTTCATAGGGAAGTAAACCAGGTTAAAATCAATGCCTTCCAAAAACATACGGGAAGCCGTAGA
>CAJOMB010000091.1:756-6625 GCA_905235615.1 uncultured Bacteroidales bacterium
GACGGGATTATATGCAGAAAGGCGATAGAGCTGGTCTATCGCCTCTACTTTTCCTAATTCTGTGAAGGTTTCTGCCATCTTTATAGAAGCGTTAATACTCCTGCAAAGATACAAAATTATTCCATAAAGGAAGGCTTTGCGCTACGCGTAAAATCGTTGATGGAATTGTTGGTGTCCGCCAAAATGCCTTCCTCCGTGGTGTTGCGCCGTGCGCTGGTGCCAAAGCGGTCGGGGTCGGAATCAATCTTGCCGCAGCCCGTGTAACCGGCGTCGATGCCGGCATTGAAGGCCAGGTCTCCGAGGAACTGCTCTACACCGCAGTTCACGCCGTCAATCACCCATTCGTTGGGAACCAGGTAATTGCCGGCCAGGATGTCGCGGGTTTTGAAGAACTCTCCGCTCAAATAGAAGTCTTCCTTGCCCACCCAGGCATAGCCGGCCATGAAGGTTTCGGCATCCATTCCTTCCGGGACCTGAACCAGGGCGTAGCTTTCGTAGCCGCGGTTATGCAGCATATAGTACGATTTTGAATTCTGGAACCACAGCGTCAGGTTGGGGACGTCGGGGTTGTCCACGTCGGGGACAGAGTTGCCGCTGTAGTAGAACTCAAAGTCGGCCAGGGCCAGGTTGGCTCCGCCGTCGGCGCTGAAATCCTGGGCATTGATGGCCAGAATGACGGATTCGCCGGGGAGTACGGGCACATCGTCACCGTCTCCGGGAATCTGGAAAGCGGTGCTCACGCCGATTCCTTCCGCAGGAATTTCCGCCGGAATCCAGTAGGACCCGGAGGAGGATCGGTTGGACATATAGGAAGATGCGCAGAACAGAAGGCCGTCCGCAAACACCGTCTCGGCGGAATTGTTGGTAATCTTGATGTACTGGTCCCCGTTGGTGGCGGTGGAACTCTTGCCGTCTTCCAGCAGGACGCCGGCGAAATAGATTTCCTCTATGAGCAGTTCGCCCTCCAGCAGGCTCTGAGCCACCTGCTCCACTTCAACGGTGAAGAGGGTCTGGTCGTCGGTGGTGGTAATGGCAATCTCGCCCTTGCGGACGGCGCCGGTGGTGTTGGGCTCCAGGGTTACCGTCCAGCTGTCGGCAGCCTTGGTTTCCTCCACACTAATCCAGGAGTCCTTGGAAACGGCCTTGGCCTCATAATCGGCCGGCACGGGGATTTCGAAATGGTGGCCCAGTTTGTTAACGGTCACATCCTCCACGGCGGGAGTGGAAAGAACGGCCGGACGGGATTGAATAAAGGAAACGTGCTCTTCCTTGGCGGCCGTCTTAATGACGAATTCGCCGCTGCGGGAGCTGGCCGATTTGTTCTGGTCCACCTTGACGGAAATGGCACCATAACCCATTCCCTTGGCGATGGAATAAGAAATGGTGTACCAGGAGGCCTCCGTATATTCTACGGTGAACTGGCCCTGGGTATAGACAACAACATTCTGCGTGCCGGCAGCGGCGTCAAATACAATCTCGTTGCGGGAGATGGTCATGTCGGCGCCCTCTTTCTGGCAGGCTACGGCCGCCAAGGCAGCAAAGACAATGATAAGTGTTTTTTTCATCGTGTAAATGATTTAAAAGAGTGTAAATGATTTAAAAGATTAATCCTAAACTGGCCGTGACGGCTCCCATCCGGTGGCCGGAGGCATACAGGCGGCCTTCCGCCTGAAGGGAAAAGTTCAGGGCGATGCCCGCGCTTAACTCCCTTGTCAGCGAGGTCCCTGCCCGAAGGGTTCCCCAGTGGTCTCCCCATCGGCCCATGGCGGCCGAATAGAATGCCTCAAGAGCAGGGTCGGTCTTTTCCGAGGGAAGGGAGAGCCTTTTTGCCAGGGTAAAATGACCGCCCAAGGCGCCTTCTGCCAGGAAAACCCATTTCCCGGAACAGGAAAGGCGGTTGGCGGACACGGCAGCATCGGCAGCCGTGAGCGAAAGGGCGCGATAAGGGTTCAGATGGGCGCTCTGAAGGGTTTCCGCCCCCACATGGGGCCGCAGGCTCCACAGGGCCGATGCGCCCGCAAAGTTCAAGATGGCGTCGGCCCGGGCACTCGCCCGATGCTGGCCATACAGGGGGAGGTCCAACAGGGACTGATACGCCCCCTTCACGTCCAAAACAGCCTCCAAGCCCCTTCTGTATTCATACAAAACCGTACCACGGTATAGCCTGCTGCCGTTTTTCCACCCGCCGGAAGCAGAGAGCTCATGCACATAGAGGCGGCTCATGGGGGCCTCGTTCTGATTGGTGATATGGCGGATATAACGATGCAGGGTGTACTCCGCACGGGCAAAAGCTCCCTGACCGGAAAGGGGCTCCATGTAGAGCGCCGCCCCGGCCGTCAGGCCCCGGAAACGGGCGTTGGTGGAGGAAGCGGAGCCGGAGAATCGGCCATAATGCTGGCCCAGGCCGGTCATGTGCAGGATGGAGGTGTTGTGCCCCCGCGGGTCCACGAATTCAATATCCTGGCTCTGGTGGTATTTTCCCAGCAGAAGCCGGGCCGACAAGGCATGACGGCCCATTTCAAGCCCTGCCGTAAGGCTTCCGCTCAAGTCCGAAGTGGTATTCCGGGGACGCGGATCCACGCTGCGGTACTCGTGAAGGGCGCGGAAATCCAGGGCTCCGCCCACGAACCATCGGCCCATCCGGTGCATGTAGGCCCCGTTGAAGCTGTATTGCTCTTTATGGAGGTCTCCGCCCACGGTGTCGGCCGTGTGATAGGGATAGAGGAGCTCCCAGTCGGAGGACGTGTTCATGAACACGCCCCGCTTGACGCCGCGCCGATAGCTGGCACCACCGCTCACGGCCGTATTGCGGTTGAGGCGGTGACGGGCATCGGCCTTTACGAAGAATTCTCCCAAACCCCTCCCCTCCTGCGGCAGGAAGGCCTGGTCTTCGGCCTGGAGGAAATAGCCAACGTCCACCTGTGTGAAGGAAGGAGCCGCATTATACAGAAGCGTCTGGCCCTCCCCATTCAGGGGGTTCAGGCGGGCGGCACTGCGGGCGCCCACGCCCAAGCTGTCCTGCGCCCGGCCCATCAGCGGCAGGACGGCAAAGAAGACTATCAGAAGGCGCTTTTTCATTTCAAAACAATCAAGGGAAGGGTAAGGGTGCATTCATCCTCCACTAAGCTCACGGCGTTGGCCTCGGTGGAATAGGCCGTAAAACGGACTTTTCTCTCTCTCCCGTCGGTGAGCTCGGCCACTCCGTCAAAGGACAGGGCATAGAAGCCCTTGAGAACGGTCAGGCGCATGCGGCCACCCATCAGGGCAGGGTAGCTGTAGCTTTCCAGGGTATTCACATTCCTCAGGAAATTCCCCTGCAGGGAAGAATCTATGGTGAGTGACGCAAGCTCCTCTCCCTCAGGCATTTGCGGAACAAGGACAAGCTGGCACCAGATATTTTCTCTGCTGCAGCCGGAAAGCAGGCACAGGGCCAGGATCAGCGGAAGGAAGTTCTTCATAGGCTCAAATTGATTTCCATCCCGAAGTACGGGGTTACATTGCGCCGGATATAGCTGCCGTTGAGGGTATAGTCCGGAGAAATGGAGAGCAGGCGGTTCACAAACAGCGCCACGCCAATCTTGTCTCGGTAGAATTTCTTGGTCACCTTCAGGTTGATATGCAGGGCGAAGGGCACCAAGTAGCTGTAATTGAGCTCATCATACTCCCTTACCAGGTAGCGGAGCAGCGGGTCTGAGGCATCGGCCTGCGTGAAGGGGTGCTCCTGAAGCTCTTTGTCCACCCATTTTACGGGCAGGCTGCTCTTCTGGACGGGATGGTGATTGGTGTACCAGGAGGTCTGGAAAGAGGCCGATACAATGAGCCCCAAAGAAGGAATCTGGGTATCTGTCATCAGATTGGTGGCAAGGGCCTCGTAGGTGCTTCCGTCGTTGCTCTCATAGTAGCCGGCATAGGGATAGCGCATCCCCGCCACCATCACCGACGGAACCTCCCATTCGGGGACGCTGTTGGTGTTTTTGGTCACGAACCAGGCGCCGTTGGCGGTGATGCGGGTGCCGATGGCCCGGATTCGGGGCGCCGTGAAGGTGAACTCGACGCCCTGTTTGAGGGTCTGGCTGCCGTTTAGCGTAAGAGAATAGGCCGTCAGAAGGGTGTCCAGCACATACGGGAGGCCTTCCAGGGAAGGCGGCCCGGTAAGGGTGCTCTTGTCTATGCCGCTGCCATCATATTTCCTGTACTCCCTTGCCACCATGGCGGACCCCGAGCGGAAACCGGAGGTCATGTTTTCACGGAAGAGGGACAGGGTGAGGTTGAAACCGTTCCAGGACACATCTGCGCCCACTTCCAGCTTGAGGTTGCGGGCGGGGGCCAGTGCATAATTGACAGGGTTCACCTTGAACACCCTCAGGTTCACGCGGCGCAGCTCCTTCTCCGTGGGCCAATAGTTGAACTGCGTATAATCAGCGTAATACGGGGCCGGATAAAGCATGTCCATGGTAGGGAACTTGGTATGCTGCCCCACGCCCAGGTACACACCCGCTTCCAAGGCGTGGTTTCCCATGAAGGCCCGCGGGAATTCCACCCGCACGTTGGCCCGGGGGTCCACATAGGGCTTGAAATGAATGGCATATTCCTTTCCGGCGCCGGCCAGGGCGCTTATGCGGGCACCTGCGGCCCATTCAAAACCCCAGGCTCCGGCATGGGCACGTCCGCTGGCCTCTACAAAGGCCGACAGCTGATGGTTGGCCGGAATCTCCGAATACGCACGGGGACGGGTGCCCATGGAGGTAGTATAAGGAAGCGTGGGGTCAAAGATGGAGCCCTGTCCAAAGTTCTTGTCCAAGGTCCACTGCACACCTCCCTTGAACTTGTGAACCCCGGCCTTGAAGGTGGCCACGGAGCTCAAATAGACGTAGAAGGGCCGGCCGTCCACCTTCAGCGTGGCCTCATAGCGGGCCGGAACCATCACGGCATCCCACTCCCCCGGCTCCGTAGCCACGGAAACCGGCGATTCGGCGGCCGATATGTTATACTTCCAGCGGTCAATCAGGTCCTTTTCAAAACTGATGGAGGCATTGGTGACCCAGCTGCGGAAAAAGCTGTCGTTATCCAACGCGGTGACGGAATAATCGGCCCCGGCCTGGAAGCGGTTGTAGGATGATTTATAGGTTTCCACCGGGCCCATGTCCCCGAAATCCAGGTTCTGGTCACTTTTCTGATTGTCAAAGGAGCCGGTATAGTCCAGCGACAGGTTCACGCTGTGCCGAAGGGCGGCCTCCCACGTCTTTCCGCCACGAAGCGTGCCCGTCAGGCGCTTGTAGTTCTGCCGGGGATTGCGGGGATCGGCCTCCGCGTCCAGGAAATTGACGCCGGCGTTGAGGGTGAAGCCTTTCCACTGAGCATCCTTGCCCACATAGAACAGCTTGGAATTCATGTCCGCCTTGAAACGGGCCTTGAAGGCATTTCCACCGCGTTTTCGGATGATTTTCATGAGGCCGCTGGTGAGGTCTCCGTACTCTACGGAGGCAATGCCGCGGACCACTTCCACCGACTCGATGTCCTCGGTGGTCACCGTCCTGAGGTCTGTTCCCAAGTTCACAAAATCGCTTCCAAGGGAGCTGTAGGCCGGCGTATACTGCAAATTGGCGTTGTTGCCGACGGGTTTTCCGTCAATGATAATCCCCGTTCCCAAGGCCGATGTGGCATAGTTCCCGCTCACGGAGGCGGCGCTTCGGAAGTTGGCAATCTGGGGCGAGGTGAGGGAAGGGTCCACGGCCCGGCCGCCCGGAAGCAGTTCCAGCACATCCCGGATGCTGGAAGGCTGGATGTGCGCAATGGCATCGGCCCCTATCTTGGAGGCCGATGTAAGGCCGTGGTTCTCCTGGGCGGTAATCACAACTTCCTGAAGGGC
>CAJOMB010000092.1:0-5844 GCA_905235615.1 uncultured Bacteroidales bacterium
TATTGCTATGGCCCGCTGAAGAAAGGCGAGACCGCTTATCATGCCTCCTGCGCGAGAAAGTTTTTTGGCAGGGCGCAGGCCCCGGTTATGCCTTATTCCCGGGACAATATCTCAGAATTGGCTTTGCAGGTCATCCAGAACAGCATGACCATTACCGGCGTACAACCCAAATTGTCTTTGGATATCGACCGTGGAGGGAAAAACAGGCAAGACAAACTGACTATTGTCGGACTCTGGGGAAGCTACATTTTGAAACCCCAGAGCGACACTTACCGTAACTTGCCGGAGTTGGAGGACGTCACGATGAAAATGGCACTCGCTGCCGGCATTTCAACTGTTGACCATTCGCTCATTCGCATGGCAGACGGTGAACTGGCCTATATCACCCGTCGTATCGACAGAGGAAGAGGGGGAGAGAAATACTCCATGCTGGATATGTGCCAGCTGTCCAACCGGCTTACGGAACACAAGTACCGGGGCTCTTATGAGCAGTTGGCCGATACCGTCATGAAGTTTTCATCGGCTCCCATGCTGGATGTCCAACGTTTCTGGGAGGTGGTGATTTTCTCATGGATTACAGGGAATTCTGATATGCACTGCAAGAACTTTTCACTGATTGACCGCAAAGACGGGCGAGGCTATGTGCTTTCTCCGGCTTATGACCTTCTGGCCGTCTTGCTGACCGGCATTGAAGACAATGATGAACTGGCTCTTCCTCTCTCCGGCCCGGGCGTATATGACGGCCAGCCCATCGCGGACTTTGACCGATCCGCCTTTGTGACCGCAATGACAGGTAGCGGCATAGAAGAGAACTACGCGAACCGCATCATAGACAAGTTGCTCTCCAGAGGAAGCGTCTGGTTTTCCATCATTGACAGTTCCTTCTTGAGCGACGCATTGCAAGCTGAATACAAACGGCTGATTGCAAATCGTTTGTCCCTTCTCTCCCGCTGAGGGCGGCGGCCTGCATCCCTACAAGCTGGTGAAGGATCTCCGCACCGGTTACAGCACCGCCGACACCCAGGGTGTCCTGGACTAAAAAAGAAAAGGCTGTATTCTAAGACTTTTCAAAGGAATACAGCCTCTTTCTTATTATCTGTAAACGTTGTACTGATTGTACAGGTTCCCGTACATCTGGCCCAGCACCTCCAAGTAGGGTTCTCCCTCGAAGACGGTGGTGCGGAACACGGTGTTGTCCACCAGGTAGTACTCAATACCGCCCATTACGATGATCTCGTAGTCGTCCGGGAGGGAAGTGACCAGGGCGCCCGCAGGGGGAATGATGGTGCTGTACACGCCGGAAGCGGAAACGGTATAGAATACGCCGTCCTGATAGAAGTAGTCTGCATTGGCGTAGGCGTAGCTCTGCACCAGGCCCAGTTTGTTGGCCAGCTCGTAAGCAGAGAGGGCTCTGTTGGAGTTGATGGCGTAATTGGCATTGCGGGCGATGATGCGGGCATTCTGCTGCGCAATGATCAGGTTCTGCCGGGCAATCACGTTATAGTAGTCGAACACGCTCTCGTAGGTACGGTAGGTGTCGTAGTAATAGGCGAAGCGCAAGGTCCTGAGGATGGCCCTGTCGATGGCCGCCTCCAGCGGAGTGCCGAAGGGAGGACGGCACACTACATAAGCTCCCCCGAAAGGCCGATAATAAATCCCGTTGTAGTAATAATAGTCCATTCCCCAGTGGCTGATGCGGCGCCAGGAAGGAGGCAGGGCATGGATGCGGTAGCCATAGTAGTGAGGATGGTCTCCCCAGAAGTAACCGGGACGGTCCCAGGCCATGGGATCCCGCTGGCGCGGAGGTACGCGGTACATGTTGTGGCGGTCATCCACGCGGATGTCGTCGTGGTAGCGGTAGTTGTAACCGGCATCGCGGTAAATCTCCTGGTTTCCGGCGGCCGGATCTGCCACGGCGGTGCCGCTGAGGCCGCTGCGGCTCACGTTGGAAGCCCGCACGGTGACATCACCGGAACGCTCCTGGCTCTGGGGCTGTACGGCAGCCCCCTGGGTGGCACGGGTGGTGGTACCCTCCACGGAGGAGCGGGTGGTGCCGGAGCTGCGCACGGTAGCGCCGGAGGAGCTCCGGGTAGTGGAGCTGCTGCCGGAGGAACGCACCGTACCGGAACTGCTCCGGGTGGTGGAGCTGCTACTGGAAGAACGAGTGGTGGAACCGGAGCTGCGGGTAGAAGAACTGCTGCTGGAAGAACGGGTAGTGGAGCCACTCTGCTGGCTGGAAGAGGAACTGCCGGAGCTGCTGCTCCGACGGGTCTGTGCAGTCATATCGGGTGCCACGAGCATGGCAAGGGCCAGCATCATGGAAGCTGCAAATGTCATAAACCTTCTCATAGCACTAAGTTTTTTAATGGTACATGTAATATTTACTGGAAAGCTCCCTGAAAGCCTCAACATCCTTGAACCAGGTGTCAACAATGTCCGCGACTTTCATCCGCTTTCCAAAAGCAATTCTCACATAATCCGTGCCACAAACCTTATCCAACATTCCATAGCGCTTAAGCGGATAGGGGTTCTTGTCCGGGTACAGCTCATTGACGGCCTGCAGCACATAGAACTGAATCAGGCTCACCGGGCAGGCTTCAAAGTCCGTAAAGGCAAACTGGACGCCATGCAGGAGCACATCTTTCTTGCTGCCGGAGATGGGCTTGTAATGGATGGTGCGGAACACCACGCCGGGAATATGATAGGAATTGAGCTTGTCCAACAGTTTGTCCGCATTCACCCATTCGGCAGCGAAGGTCTCGAAGGGGATGGTATATCCCACGCCGCTGTTCAGAAGGCCGAACTCCCCTCCTATCCCCGAAGCGCCGTAGCACAGGGCGCTCTGCATGGAAGGGATGTTGGGAGAAGGCAGAATCCAGGGAAGGCCCGTGTCCTTATAGAGCATATCCCGCCGCCAGCCCCGCATGGGCACCACGGTCAGGTTGCAGCGAAGCGGCTCCAGGCTGCCTTGCTGTCCGCAGTTAAGGCCTTCCTCGTTGATGAGACGGGCCAACTCCCCTACCGTAAGACCGTAAATGAAGGGAATCTTGTACTGGCTCACGAAAGAGTGGAAGCCGTCCTTCACCAGGCTGCCTTCCACCTTGTTGCCGCCCAGCGGATTGGGCCGGTCCAGCACCACCACCTCTATCTTTTTCAGGGCACAGGCACGCATCACCAGCCCCAAGGTGGAGATGAAAGTATAGCAGCGCACCCCCACGTCCTGGATGTCATATACCATCACGTCAATGCCCTCCAGCATCTCGGCCGACGGCTCCCGCGTGGCACCGTAGAGCGAGTACACCGGCAGTCCCGTGCGGGCGTCCCTGGAATCGGCCACATGGTCTCCGGCATACACGTCTCCCCTCACCCCGTGCTCAGGGCCGAAGAGCGCCACCAGGTTCACCTCCGGGGCCTCATGCAGGATGTCGATGGTGCTGCGGAAATGGCGGTCCACACCGCTGGGATTGGTCACCAGACCTACCCTTTTCCCCAGAAGGGGCGCAAAGCCCTGCTCCTCAAGCACCTCCACGCCAGGGACCACCTGGGCCCGCAGCAACAGGACGCTCAAAAGCAAAAGGGCCGATAAAAAAATCCGTCTTGTCATTGAACCAGTTTATAAATGCGAAGCAAGGATTCCGGCTCTCCGGAATGATAAAGGTCTATGGAGAAGGGGCCTTCCCCGGTAGGGATGTCCTTTTCCTGAAGGACGCGCAGCGTCTGGCGGGCCACCGCAGGCGCCGGGTCTATCACCTGAACGCCGGGACCGGCCATGCGCTCAATCACGGGCTGCAGGAAAGGATAGTGGGTGCAGCCCAGCACGATGCGGTCCGCCCCCGCATCTATCAGGGGCTGGAGGGAGGCGCGTACGGTGGCTTCGGCCTCGGGGCCGTCCAGAATGCCGCCCTCCACCAGTTCCACGAAGCCCAGCCCCACATGCTCCACAATCTTCACGTCGTCTTCGTAGCGGCCGCGAGTCCGGAGGTATTTGGAGCCTTTGAGGGTGCCGGCGGTGGCCAGTACGCCAATTACGCCGCTCTCCGTCCCTATGGCGGCGGGCTTCACGGCCGGCTCCATCCCGATGAAGGGAACATCGGGGTATTCTTCCCGAAGGGTGGCGATGGCCGCCGCCGTGGCGGTATTGCAGGCCACTACGATGATATCGGCCCCCATTCCCAGCAGGATGTCCGTGATTACGCGGGCCCTATCCTGGATATAGGCGGCCGATTTTTCCCCGTACGGGCAATGGGCATTGTCCGAGAAATAGAGATAACGCTCCTGCGGTAGAATTTTGCGGAGCTCCCGGTAAACGGACAGGCCGCCGCTTCCGGAATCGAATATACCGATGGATGCCATACTACAAAGTTAGCGTCTGTTTTGAAATAATTCAATAAATTCTTTATGTTTCTTTTGGGTAAATTTTCCTCAAAAATTTCCACAAAAATAAAACTATAAATAAAAATATCAATCATTTCAAAACAGACTCTTAGAAAAAAATGTGTATCTTTACATCAAGTATGGCAACAGACATAGATAAATTCGTACATGACCAGCTGTCGGTGTGGCCGGCTGTGGCCGCCAAATACCGCCATCTCAAGAGCACCCGCACCCGTACGCTCCCCCTGGGAGGCATTCTGGTAACCCTTCAGTCCAATCCCGGACGGGTTCCCGTCTTTGACCACGGCTGCCCCCTGTGCGAAGAAAACTATATGGAGCACCAGCACACCCTTCCCTTCGAAGGGCGAAAGGGCCGAAAGTATAACATCCTGGTGAACCGGGCGCCCATCTTTCCCAACCACCTGGTGATTACGCGGGACACCCACGTGCCGCAGACCATCTGGCACCGCTTCCCGGACATGCTGGATTTGGCCGCCTCCTTGGAGAACTACCTGGTGTTCTACAACAGCCCCAACAGCGGAACCACCGTGCCGCAGCACGCCCACTTCCAGGCTTGCCCCAAGGGCTACATGCCGTTGGAAAGGGCCGCGGAACGCCTTCTGAGAGCTGTCAGGGCCGGGCAGGTGTCGGAAGAAATCGAGTTCATCGCCTCCGTGCGGGACGCGGAACTGTACCACTACAAACGCTTCAACCGGGGCATCTTCATGCTCCGCGCCCAGACGTCCAAGTCCATGGCCAAACTGTTTTACCGGCTGCTGGACTGCATGAACTTGGTGGCGGAGGAAACGGAGCCCCGCTTCAATGCCTACACCTATTGCAGCGAGGGCGAATACCGCGCCATCGTGGCCCTGAGAGGAGCTTCCCGCCCCCGCTTTCCCATCTTCCCCGGTGCGGCGGACATGGCCGGCTTCGTGGTGGTTCCCCATGAGGAAGACTTCGACCGGATTAACCAGGAGGTCCTGACAGGCATCTACGAGGACGTCACCCTCTCCCCTGCCCAGGAAGAGCGTCTGCTGTGGCGTCTGGTGCGTACCCAGCCCCGGGTGGAGGTTGCCATCGGCCTGGATGCGCAGATAGATTTTGAGATTATCTCCGACGGTGCCGGCCCCCAGAGGGTAAGCTTCCGGGACGGAAAGATAGACTACAACGGAGTGCTGTACGACGAACTGGTGTTCGAGGCCGTCACCATCTCCACCCTCTTTGCCGAACCCTCCTTCATCCTGTACGGGAAAGAGCCGCACCGCTTTGCCGGCACCCTCAAATTCCGGGTTTCAGACGGGCAGGTGGAGGCCGTGAACATCCTGGGTGCGGAGGACTACCTCCTCAGCATCATCTCCCTGATGCCGCATGAACAGCAAAAAGAAAGCGCCCTCCGGCTGAGGAAAGCCCTGATGCAGGGAGAAAAGATTCAGGAGCCGTATATAGGTCTTTCGCCCAAGGCCGATGCCG
>CAJOMB010000092.1:5863-8061 GCA_905235615.1 uncultured Bacteroidales bacterium
GACGAGACCTGGGGACAGCTTCTATAGCAGGGACAGCAGTTTCTCGCGGATCCGGGAGAATTCCGATTCGAAATTGGGCGTGAGGATGTTCTTTCCCATGGCCTCATCCAACTCGGCGAAGGTCCACCATCGGCCTTCGGAGACTTCCTCCCGACGGGGATGGAGTTCCGGATGCCCCACCATGGCATGGATAAAGACGAATTCCCGGTCCCGCTGCGTCTGATACACATAGGTTTCCAAGTAAACGGGATTGAATTTCCTGAGCCCCAGCTCTTCTTCACATTCCCGGAAAAGGGCTTCCGGAATGCTTTCCCCGTAGGTTACATGGCCGCCCACGGCGGTGTCCCAATAGCCGGGAAGAAGGTCTTTGGTGAGGGAACGTTTCTGCAGGTACAGCTTTCCGTTCCGGTCCAGGATGTGCAAATGGACCACCGGATGGAGTACGCCTGAGCCGCCGTGACACCAGCTGCGGGCCGCCTGGCCATACACCAGTCCGCTGGGTTCCACTATGGGAAGCATCTCTTCCCGTGAAGTATCCTGCCGGCCCGGATGGTCAATGGAGGGCCGTGGATAGACAGGAGCCGGGGAGGCCGGATATACCAGGTCCGTTACCATTATCCCAGCGCAAAAACAATGAGCAGCTGGGCCACCAGCACGCGCATGAACATGGAAAGCGGATACACCGTGGCGTAGTTCACGGAGGTGAAATCACTGCCGTACATACCCTGAGCGAAAGCCAGCACCGGAGGATTGGTGCAGGAACCCGTGAGGAGACCGCATATCTGGTAGAAGTTCAGATGGCACGCGACCCGGGCAATGATGAAGGTGATGCTCAGCGGAATCAGCGTAATAAGGGCGCCGTACAGAATCCACCAGTAACCGCCGCCCACAATGGAGTTCCAGAAGTCGCCGCCCGCGCCGATACCCACGGCTGCGAGGAAGAGGGAAATGCCTATCTCCCGGATCATCAGGTTGGCGCTGGTGGTGGTGTAGGTAGTTATCTTGTATTTGGGGCCGAAGTGTCCCAGCAGGATGGCCACGATGAGCGGTCCTCCGGCCAGTCCCAGTTTGATGGCCTGGGGGATGTGGGGAAAGCGGATGGGGATGGAGCCGAAGATGACGCCTATCACGATGCCCAGGAAGATGGGCACCAGATTGGGTTTGTTGAGGGCGTCGTTGGAATTTCCCACCATAGCGGCCACCTGCTCGATATTCTCCTTGGTTCCCACGCACATGAGGCCGTCGCCCACCTGGATATAGAGGGTGGGACGGGCCACCAGTTCCACGCCGGCGCGGATGACACGAGTCACGCTGACGCCGAAGGCGCTCCGGAGCCTGAGGTCCTTGATGGTCTTACCGGTAAGTTTGGAGTTGGTGACCACGATACGGCGGGTTACCAAGGTGTGGTCTTTCTCCTTCCAGTCCTGCACATGCAGCGGCACTTCCTCTCCGAAGAGAATCCTCAGACGCTCCACTTCATCCTGGGAGGTCACCAGCAGGAGTTTGTCGCCCTCATGAAGGACCGTATCGGCCGAAGGGAAGGAAATCTCGTCTCCCTGCATCACGCGGGAAACCACGAAGTCTTCCCCGAAGTCATGGACCACGTCGTAAAGTTTCTTGCCGAAGATGGCGGGATTCTCCACGGCCACGTGCATGCGGCGGGCATGCTCGCCCCCGCCTTCCTGTTCTTCCAGCTCATGGAGCTCCTTCTTGTGGTCTATCTTGAAAATGGCCTTGAAAAAGACAATGACCATGATGACGCCAATCACGCCCATGGGATAGGCCACGGCATAGGCCGATGCCAGTTTCTCCGAGGCGGCACCGGCAGCCAGGACACTGGAGCCCGAGGCGGCGGAAATATCGGCAAAGGTCTGCTGGGCGGCACCCAGGCCGGGAGTATTGGTAACGGCACCGGACATCACGCCCACCATGGTGGAAAGCTCTTCTCCGGAAATGACGGAAATGGCATAGGTGACGGCCACCGCCAAGAGGATATTCATCACTGCCAGCAGGTTCATCCGTACCCCGCCGCTCCGGAAAGAGTGGAAAAAGCCGGGGCCCACCTGCAGGCCGATGGAAAAGACGAAGAGGATAAGGCCGAACTCCTTCACGAAGTTCAGGATGCTCAAATCCACCCCGAAGCCCAGATGGCCCATCAGGATACCCATGAACAGGATCCAGGTGGAGCCCAGGGAGAT
>CAJOMB010000092.1:8134-11722 GCA_905235615.1 uncultured Bacteroidales bacterium
AAAAACAAGTCGTGCATGGCTTAATACTCAAATTTTACCGCAAAGCAGGTTTTCCCTTCCACCCGGCCTTCTACGAACCAGGCATTCCCTTCTTTGAGACGGTACAAATCCACCTTTTCTCCGAAGGTGGTCTCCTTGTTGAACACGATATACAAATCTATGACGGGGCTTTCGGCCACCTCCAACGGGAGGCAGTCCATGGCCCACACCATATAGCGCGCATTGTTGGTGTGGCCCACCACGTCCACGTCGGAATAGGACACCATATGGACACCGGCCAGCTCAGGCTCCGCACTCCGGGGAAGCTGCACCTTGGGGGCGGGCTCGGCTATGGCATCCTCCACCTGGTCCACATCCAACAGATGGGCCAGTTCTTCCGGACGCACGAAACGGCGCGTCTCCTCGTTAATCACCACCCAGGAGCTGGTACAGGTGATGCAGGGCTCTCCCCCGGCGTTCTTCACGATGAAATCACGGAGGTAGAAGGGGCCTTCGGCTCCCTTGTGCCAGGTAAACAGGCGGACGGTATCTCTCCAGAGCGGAAAGCGCTCGAAATGGACGTGCATTCGGCTGAGGACCCAGGCTACATGGTGCATGTGCAGGGTATCATAGCCAAAACCCAGGCCGGTGGCAGCCCACATGGCAATTTCCTGGGCCACATCCATAAAAGCGGCCGGTCTCAGGAAAGTCTGACGGTTGGTCTGGTAGCAGGGAATCTGAATGTCTTGGAAAAACTTATATCCTTCTCTTTCTACAGGGGTCATTTCTCACTACTGATTATGAAGGAATTCATATTCTTCAGGGGAATACAGGAGGCTGTCTATCCACTCGGGGGCAAACTGGCCGGCCACCACCAAGGCGATGGCAGCCAGAAGGGCCAGCACCAAGAGGGCCAGCATAACAGTCCAGAAGGCGCTCCAGCCATTCTTTTTCTTCTTTTTGCTCACCGGCTCCTCTTCATGGACAACCTGCTCCTCGTCATGGCCGACTTGATCGGCCATCTCAGGAGATTCCCGGTCAGGGCCGGGAATGACAGTCTCCGGCTCCGCGACGGCCTCCGGTTCTGCAACGGCCTCCGGCTCCTCGTGGAGAAGGGTGGCCAGGCTGGCCACGGCTTCGGCCACTTCTTCCTGCGTCTCCTCATGCGTTTTGAGGGAAAGGGGCTGCAGGCCGAACCCGGCGGGATAGATGTCCAGGTCTTCATCGGCCACAAAGAAGAAATGGTTCTCTATGGTGGCTCTCAGGCGGCCCAGTCCCGGGAAAATGATGGTCTTCTTGACCTTCAGCACTTCCTTCATCTCGGTGAGGAAATCTATCAGGATGCGGGTGGCATCGGCCTCGGAAATATCGTTGGAACGGGCATAGAGCTTCGCCAGAAGGGTATCATCCCCTTGCTTGGGAGAGAAATAGAGCTTGCGGTAAGGGGGCAGGATGGTGTACCCTCGGTCTGCGAAGGTGGACGGAACCCACTCCGCCACAAAGCTGCCCACGCCGGGCAGGGTGACGGTGTCGTGGTCCATCACCACTTCTTTCACCATTTTGGATAGGAGGTCAATATCCATACTTAAGCGCACTTACGGATTATCGTACAAAGATACAAAAATTATAGATAACTGCCTAAATGAAAAAATTTGCAAAAAACCTTTGCAAATCCAAAAAAGGATTGTACCTTTGCAATCCCGTTACAAAAGCAAACGGAAAATTCCTCCTTAGCTCAGTTGGTTAGAGCATCTGACTGTTAATCAGAGGGTCGTTGGTTCAAGTCCAACAGGGGGAGCTCCCCAAACCACCTGCAGAAATGCGGGTGGTTTTTTCATACCAAAAGAGCCCGGCATCAGCCAGGCTCTTGACATGTCGGGATGACTCGACTCGAACGAGCGACCCCTACGTCCCGAACGTAGTGCGCTACCAACTGCGCTACATCCCGATAAAAAACAAGCTCTTAAGCGAGCTTGTTAATGTAAACCTGAAGACCACTCTTGAGGTTGGCAGCCTTGTTCTTGTGGATGACTCCGATCTTGGCGAGTTTATCAATCATTGCATAAACCTTGGGAGCGCTCTCGGTGGCTGCTGCCTTGTCAGTGGTGTTGCGGAGGTCGCGGATGGCGTTCCTCGTTGTCTTTGCATAATACTTGTTATGCAGGCGGTGACGCTCGCTCTGACGGGCGGCACGTGCGGCGGATTTAGTGTTTGCCATTATTTTACTTTTTTATATTTGGTAGTGGGTAGGAGAATCGAACTCCTATTGCGGGAATGAAAATCCCGAGTACTAACCGTTAACCAAAGTTGGGAGTGCAAAGGTAAGAAAAAAATCTTTGCAAGCAAAATTATTTTGCATCTTTTTCTTCGCTGTCCCACTCAAAAGAATAGAGCAGCGATTCCACCTGCCTCAGATACTGTCGCTTGTCGTACCGGGGGGCAAACACAAAGGCCTCCAGCACAATGATATCCTTGCCGTCCGGGCTGTAGAAAGAGTGGGACACGAAAGGACCGCCCATGAAGTCTCCCTGAACCTCCCAGAAGCCGCGGGTTTCCATGAAAGCCCGGCCCTTGTAACTCAGGGAACGGGTGACCGGTTCCTGGGCCGTGGAGGTGGTCATATAGGAGCCGTCGAACATGCCCGGCACATTGGCCTGCATCACGCGGTTACGCTCCCGGATGATATTCTCTGCCGAGAAAACGTCCTCACCCCTCACCGGATAACGGTACACCATGACATACTGCTGCACATACTGTTTCTCGTCGGCAATCCAGACGAAATTGTCCGTGAGCTTGCGGCAGCGGTATCCGCTGGGGAAGTGGATGATGCCGCCGGCCACCTTCTGCACCGGCTCGCGGAGGGCGCGCTCCTCATAGAGTTTGGAATTGCCGATAACCCGGTCCCGCTCACTCTGCTCGAAGAACTCCGAAATGATGACACAGGCGCCGTTGTACAGCTCCAGGGCCTCGTCTGCATCGGCGGCGTTCACCTGCACCACAGCCTGGGGCTGGGCCCACACATTGTTCTTGTACACCACACCGCTGTTCTGGTTCTGCGGATTGATGTTGACGAGGAGCAGGTTGCGGTGCATCTTGAACATGTTGTTGAAACTTCCCTGAGGAACGTTGGAGAGGGAGAGGTTCACGCTGAGCCAGGTAAGGAGTATCCATGGCCAGGGTTTCCCGGATGGACACACCCAGATTGCCTTCCCACTGCTCGCGTTCGATGACCACCAGCACCTCCCCTGCCTTTCCGCTCACGTTGGGAAGAAGGGTTTTCTTGTTACCCTGTTTGCAGCCGGCGAGAGCCAGGATGCAGGCCAGGACAGCCGTAAAGTGAATAAAGTATTTCATAATCAGTGTATTAATCTGGCAATATCGTTCCCAAATGCCAGGAACATAAGCAGCAATAAAAGTGCCATTCCTATCAATTGGGCCACCATGAGGAAGCGGTCGCCGGGTTTCCGTCCCGTGAGCATCTCATAGAGGCAGAATACAATGTGCCCGCCGTCCAGCGCCGGGATGGGCAGCAGATTCATCACGCCCAGCATGATGGACAACAGGGCCATGATATACAGGAACTGGTGCCAGTTCCATGTAGAGGGGAAC
>CAJOMB010000093.1 GCA_905235615.1 uncultured Bacteroidales bacterium
GAAGGTTTCTGCCATCTTTATAGAAGCGGTTAAACAACTACAAAGATAACAATTATTTCTTACTTCAGAGAAGGAGTCGCGTTCGGAGTGAAGTCGTTGGTGGAGTTGTTGGTATCCACCAGCTTGCCCTCGGCATTTACGCTGCGGCGTACGCTCTTGCCCAGGCGGGCCAGGTCTCCGTCATATTCTCCGCAGTAAGTCCAGCCGGCGTCAAAGGCGGCCGGCCAGGGATTCTGGTAGAAAGAATCTTTCAGAGAGCAGTTCACAGCATCCAGCACCCACTCTCCGGGAATAACCCAGACATCCTGGGTATCCAGCTCGCGAGGAATCACGTACTCGTTGAAATAGAAAGTGAAAGTACCGGTCCAGTGACGGTTTTCCAGAATGCTTTCGGCCGATTCACCGTAAGGAGGCAGGCAGATGGCATAGCTCTCGAAGCCGCGCTTGTGCAACATGGTAATGGTGGCGGAAGCTTTGAACCAGATTTCAAGGTTTTCTACGTCCGGATTGTCGGTGTCCGGCCAGTATTCGTTCTCGTCGTAGAACTCGAAATCGGCCTTGCTCAGGTTTATGCCCATGGTATCTGTGTAGTCAAGGGCTGCCAGGGCCAGGATCAGGGACTCTCCGGGAGCCAGCGGATGGTCGTCACCGTCTCCGGGAATCACGTACATATTCTCCACGGCCAGGCCGTCTTCCAAAGCAGGATACTCATAGTAAGCACCTACAGATGAGATGGTCCCGGTTATGAAGCTGGTCACAAACATAACGTGGTCGGCATAGATGGTGTGGTCACTGTTGTTGGTGAGCTTGATGTACTGGTCGTCGGAGGAATTGGTGGAACCTTCGATGGGGCTGCCGGTGAAATAGATTTCCTCAATGAGCAGTTCACCGGGTTCTACGTTCCGGTAGCTCTGCTCGATGGTGGCCTCGGCCAGCACGCTGGTGCCGAAGAGCACCTCCACCTTGCCGCTGCGATTCTCGGTAGCGTTGGCGTAAGGAGCCACCGTCACGGAGATGCCGTTTTCGGCCGCTTCCGTCGTAATCCAATCGGCACTGCTGTTCACCGTAAACGTATATCCCTTAGGCACTTCCACCTCGAAAGTTCCCCCTAGGGCTATGGCTTTGAAACTGTTCTTGGAAGGCTCTGCAGGGGCTACCGGGGCACTTTGTACCACGGCAATCACCTGCTGCAGCATTTCGGAGCTAACAGTAATCTGTCCGCTGCGGGCTGCCGCCTCCGTAAAAGGAGCGACGCTTACGGAAAGGGTGGCACTGCCGCTGCCTGCGGTCTGTCCCAAAGTAATCCAGCTTTCGCTGGCCGATACGGTCCATTCCTGATTGGAAGTGACGGAAACCTGGACGGTCTCCCCTTCCGAGGCAATGCTGAGGGTGTTGACAGAGACGGAAAGCTCGGGGGCTTCCGTCTTTTGGCAGGCCACGGCCGCAACGGCGGCAAGTGCTGCAAGAATAAGACGCTTTTTCATGTCATTTTATTTTAAGGTTAAAAACATATTCCAAGGGTTATATTATGCCGAAAAGCCGGCCCATAGCCTTGCAAAAGGCCGTATTGGAAGGAAGCCTGTGCATACAGGGACATCCGCGCCGTCAACTGCCGCTCCGCATGGAAGGAAGCCCCTCCCTTCCAGCCGGGAACTGACTGAAACATTCCAGCCTGCAGCGCCGGCAGAAAGAACCAATGCCCCTTCTGCAGGCGGCAGGAGGCCTCCAGCTCCACGGCCAGTCCCGAAAGGGAGAAGGTGCTGGCCGGATAAGCATATCCGGAGTGGTAGGAAACATACTCCACCTGTCCCTTCAGCCTCCAGCGCTCCTTCCACTCCAGAGTTCCGTACACATCGGCCGAAAGCTGGCGGGAAGTGAACTGACGCAGACGCCCCAGCACTTTCAGATACCCCGCCGAACCATTGTCCAAGATGCTCTCCAGGCCTTCCCTCCATTCTCCCTTTAAGAAGAATCCGGCTTTCCAGGCCCAGTTGCCCCGCCGGGACAGATAGGCGCCACGAACTTCAGCGTTTCTCGTATATAATTCTGTATAAGGAACTTGATTCAGGCTGGGGAGGTAGTGGGTGTTATCCAGCAGGGAATAGCGGACCCCGGCCTCCCAGCCCCTTTCCTTCACGGGAGCCCAAGCAAGGCCCACAGAGAGACCGTTCCCGGAATAACGCGTATTTAGATAAGAGTCCGTGGCACCAGTAAAGCGGGCAAACGTGTTTCCCAGGCCGGTGAGATGAAACACGGAACTGTTCTTTCCCCGTTCGCTCATAAAACTGACGGACTGACTCTGGCTGTACCTTCTGTACCCCAGCGTAAGGTCCAGCGCATAACCCGGCAGCACAAGATATCCGGCCGATGCGGAAACCTGCAGGTCTGAAACGATGTTGCGGGGGCGGGGATCCACCATCCTGTACTCGTGCTGGGCACGATAAGAACCCTCTGCACCCCAGTAGAAACGCTTGTGGCAGGCAGAATACCCGCCGGAAAAAGCGTATTCCTCCCGGTTCACATTCCCTCCCACTGTATCGGCCACCACATAGGGATAGACGATGAAAAAGTCGGAAGAACTATTCAGGAACACATCCCTTTTTACCCCGTTGGTGTAACGGACGCTCCCCCGGACAGCCTGGAGGGAATCCAGCCGCACCAGGGTATTGAAGCAAATCTGGCCTTCCTGCCGGCTCTTGCCTTCCTCTTTAATGAGAGGTGCGGCTTCGCTGCGCCCGTTCCAGGTTATTCCAGCCTGGGTATAGGCAGCCTCCGGTCCCAGCAGGTACAAGGCGGCACTCCCCGCCTCCTCCACCTTCACGGCACGGGCCCTGTGGGCACTCTTCTGGACAGCCGGAAGGGAATCCGGCGAGGCCAGTACAAGGGAGAGCGATATGAGAAGAAGGTTCATCATCTGAGAACTACCATTTTAAGGACAAGCTCCTGCCGGTTTTCCATCAAGGTCACGGCCGATGAGGGTGTGCCCCATTCCGTGAAGCGGACCGTGGCATGGCTGCCGTCCTGGAAAAGGGCATCCCCGTCAAAGGAAACCACATACACCCCTTTCAGCACTTCCACAATGCCGGAGTTGTTCACAAATGTGGGGAAAGGGTAACTCTGGCCCGTGTTCAGGTTGCGGAACTGGTTTCCGGGAAGCGCCGAGTCCACGGTAATGGAAACCGGCACCCGTCCGTCGGAGAGTTCCGCCTGCAGGGTGAGCGTACACATCATTTTCTCCTGCACAGCCTTCGTACAGGCCGTCAGAAGGAGTAAACAACACAGTATGAGCGCTTTCTTCATAGATTCAACATCAGTTCCATTCCAAAATAAGGCGTGCTGGAGCGCCGCTTCACCACCCCGTTCACCTCATAATCCGGCGCCACGGTAAACAAGCGGTTCACAAAGATGGACACCGTAGCCTTGTCGTGAAACAGCTTTTTGGTGGCCTTCAGGTTCACATTCATCAAAAAAGGGATGCGGCGGTACTCCAGCAGCGAACTGGAGAACTCCCGCACCATCATATGCAGGACGCCGTCTGCATCCGAAGCCTCTGTAAAAGGATGCCGGACCAGGTTTTTGTCCAGATAGGCCACCGGGCGGGAATCATCGGCCATACTCTGGGACCCCGTAAACCACGTACACTGGAAAGAAGTGGAAAAGATGAGTCCCAAGCGGGGTATCTGCGTATCCAGCAGGAAGTTGGTATTGAAAGACTCGTACAGATAACTGTCGTTCTTTTCATAAATGCCGATATAGGGGTAGGTTTTCCCGTTGATGATGGCCGAAGGGCGCTCATACTCCGGCTGGCTGTTCATGTATTGCGTGAGGAACCACGCACCATTCACCGTCAGGCGCGTATTGATATAAGGAATGCGGGCGGTGGTAAGCGTATATTCGATACCCTTTTTCAAGGTGCGGCTACCATTGGTAGTGAGTCCGTAGGCCACCAGGCTGGTATCCATCACATAAGGGGTTGTTTCCAGGGAAGGAGGGTCAGTGAGGGCCACTTTGTCAATGGACTGCTCATCGTAGTCCTTGGAAATGAGCTGCATATACTCGCTGCCGCCCCGGAAACCGGAGGTCATATCCTCCACAAAGAAATCGGCCGATAAGGTCCAGCCGTTCCAGGAGGCATCGGCCCCCACTTCCCATTTTACGTTGCGGGCGGGCATGAGGGCTTTGTTCTCCGGCTCCACGGTAAAGAGCAACATGTTGATTCTGCGAAGGTTGCGCTCTGTGGGCCAGTAGTTCATCTGGACTTTGTCGCTGTAGATGGTGTCCGGATATAGCATTTCCATGGTGGGGAACTTGGTGTGCAGGCCCACGCCGGCGTAAACCCCATATTCCAGTTTATAGCCCGCCAGGAGGGCCCGGGGCATTTCCAGCCTCAGGTTGGCCCGCGGATCCAGGAAAGGCTTGCACTGGATGGCATAGGACGCATCGGCCCCCGTCAGCATGGAAAGGCGAAGGCCGGCCATCCACTCCAGGGCAAGGCGCCCCAGGGGAATCCGGGAGCTTTCTTCCACAAACAGAGCCAGTTGGCTGCTTGCCGGGATGTCGTAATAGGCCCGCGGACGGGAGCTCATGGTGGTGGACAGCGGACGGGTGATGTCAAAAAGGGAGCCCCTGCCCAGGTTCTTGTCATAGTTCCACTCCGCACCCACCTTGAATTTGTGCTCCCCCGCCTGGAATTTGGCAACGGCGTTGGCAAACACATAAAGTGGCTGCCCGTCCACCTGGAGCGTGGCCTCGTAACGCTGGGGCAGCATATAGGCATCATATTCCCCCGGCTCCCGGCCGATGGTGAACGGCGTCTCGGAAGACAGGATTACATTCTTCCAGCGGTCTATCAGGTCCTTCTCGTAGCTGAGCGAGGCATTGACTACCAGGGAACGGAAAAACTGCCTTTCCTCTTTGTTCTGAAGGGTATAATCGGCCCCCAGCTGGAAGCGGTTGTAGGTGGATTTATACGTTTCCACGGGCATTCCGTCCACCTGGTCCATGTCCTGGTCGCTTTTGCGGTTGTCAAAGGACCCGGTATAGTCCAGGCTGGCGTTGAGGATATGATTGAAGTGCTCTCCTGCAACCCAGGTGCGGCCTCCCCGAAGGCTGCCCGTGAGGCGTTTATAGTTCTGCCGCACATTGCGGGGGTCCGAACGGGAATCCAGGAAGTTGACGCTGGCATTGAGCGTCCTGCGCTCTTTTCCGCCCCATTCCCAGCCTTTTCCGGCATACACCAGCTTGGAGGTCATATCCGACTTGAAACGCGCCCGGAAGTTGTTTCCGCCCCTAATGCGCTTCACCTGGATGAGCCCGCTGGTAAGGTCTCCGTGCTCCACGGAGGCAATGCCGCGAACCACGTCCACCGTTTCAATATCCTCGGTGCCTATGGTTCTCATATCCGTTCCCAGGTTCACATAATTGGAGCCCAGATTGCTCCAGGCGGGCGTGTATTGCAGGTTGGCGTCGTTGTTGACGGGCTTTCCGTCAATGGAAAAGCGGGTTCCCAGGGCCGATGTGGCATAGTCCGAAGAGAGGGAGCCCGCCGCCCGGAGGTTGACAATCTGAGGGGCACCCAGCGCCGGATTGGAAGAGGTGCCGCCGGGAAGCAGTTCCAGGATATCGGCAAAGCTGGAAGGCTGGATGTGCGCAATGGCATCGGCCCCTATCTTGGAGGCCGATGTAAGGCCGTGGTTCTCCTGGGCGGTAATCACAACTTCCTGAAGGGC
>CAJOMB010000094.1:0-12035 GCA_905235615.1 uncultured Bacteroidales bacterium
GCTGGACCAGGAAAAGACCGGACTCAAGAAGAAAGTTTCCGATTACTACAAGGAGAATATCTGGTACACGCCTTCCGGCATCATGTCCGAGATGCAGCTGGACTACTTCATCAAGCTCGTCGGCGCGGAGCACATCATCTGGAGTGAGGATTATCCCTACCTGCCGGACGTGCAACTGCGATTCTTCCTGGAAAAGACCCACCTTACCCCTGAGCAGAAATATGCCATCGCCCGGGGCAATGCCGAGCAAATCTTCAAGTTAAACCAGCAAATGCCGTTTTCCGTAACCAATAAAGAATCCGGCAAGATGCTCCGCGGAACGTTCTACAAGCCGGCGGGCGAAGGGAAAAAGCCCCTTATCGTGTGCTCCCACGAGCTGGGAAGCGACGGCTTCCGTCCCTGGTGGGTGAATTACGCAAACCACTGGGTGAAAGAAGGTTACGCCGTAGTGACATTCGACTTCTCGGGCGGAGGCCAGCGCAGCCGCAGTGAAGGCGAAACCACGGACATGTCCGTCCTCACGGAAGCGTCCGACCTCGAAACCATTCTTGCCGAAGCAAAGGGCTGGGATTTTGTGGACAAGAAGCGCATCATCCTCGTCGGAGGCAGTCAGGGAGGAGGCGTGTCCACCATTGTGGCGGCAAGGCATCCCGGAGAAATATCGGCCCTGGTGCTGCTGTATCCGGCTTTCTATCTCCCGGAAGACCTTCACAGGCGCTATCCCGACCTTGAGAACGTCCCCGAGACCGATGACAGGGGAATGATCACCATTGGCAAAAAATATGTCCTGGATATGTATGACTATGATTACAAGGCCGATATGCGCTCCATAAAGTGCCCTGTGCTGATGGTTCATGGAGATAAGGACCGGGTGGTCTCTCTGAGTGGCTCCGAAGAGGCCGTGGGGATATTCCCGGATGCCCGTCTGCATGTCATTGAAGGTGCCGGACATGTGTTTATGACGGCGCCGCAGCAGGAAGAGTTCCTCTGCGTCACCGATGAATTTTTGAAAGGAAAATGATGAAAACACGACTGCTAATATCCGGAATTCTCCTCGCCCTGGCAATCTCATGTACGCCGGAGTTGCTGGACCCCATTTTGCCGGAACCGGACAAGGGGAACCAGAACGCTTCGCCCGACCCCGATCCCGACCCGGTAACTCCTCCGGCGCCCGCAGGAGACGCGACCGAATACACGGACAGTTACGGCGACATCGCCTATATTCCCGCAGGTTTCACGGTCTCCGCGCTTCCCGACGAGCAGACAATCCGCACTGGACTGGTTGTAATCGGCCCTGACGAAAGCGAATATGTGTGGGTTTCGACTGTTGAAACACCACTGAAGATGCGGGACTTCGGGAGCTATTATTCCGGTGGCGGCTCCCTGAGCGGATACGCCGACGAGACCACGCTGCCCGCCTATCAGGCAATGGCGCAGAGCGTGGCCACCTACGGCGGCTTCTATATCGGCCGGTATGAGGCCAGTTTCGGCACAGGCAGCAGTCTCAGCGACTATGTGCCGGCCAGCAAGAGAGTCACTTCAAGCCAGTCTGGCCGCATCTGGGTGCAGTTCTCACCGCAGGATGCCACCATGGCCTGCGAGAACCTATACCGCGACAACACCACCGTACAGGGCTTCTTCCTATGGGGCGCCAACTGGGACACCACCCTGCAGTGGCTCGTGGATTCCGGGTGTAAAACCTATTCCGAGGTGGCCTCAAACAGCACCTCGTGGGGCAACTATTCCGATGACACTTTCTCCCCGAATGCCAGAGGAAACTACACCGGGGCCTGGGAGCAGGCCAAGGCCAACAACATCTACGACCTGGCCGGCAACAACTGGGAGTGGACGCAGGAGCGCTACGGATCCAACTACGTGATGCGCAGCGGCGGCTACAACCTGATGGGCGGGGCCTGTCCCGGCAGCCGCTATCCCGCCGCCATCCGTGACCCGCTCCCGGGGAACAGCAATCACCCCAACGTCTGTTTCCGTGTAGGGCTGTATCTGAAATAATCACTTAAAACTCGTTTAATATGAAAAAGTTGTCTTTCATCGTCATCGCGACGCTGCTGGGTGCCGGAATGTGCCTGGCACAGAACATTTCTCTTCCCACTCCCGAGAAGACGGGTGGCAAATCTACGCTTGAGACCCTCTGGAACCGTCAGTCGGGAACGGAGTACAGCGACCGGATGCTCAGCAATCAGGACCTTTCCAACCTGCTTTTCGCCGCCATCGGTGTCAACCGGGAGAACGGTAAACTCACTTCACCCACGGCGAGCAACAAGCAGGAAATTCGTGTCTTTGTCTTCACGGCAGAGGGTGTCTGCGAATACCTGAACACCGAAAACAGCCTGCGCCCGATGGTTCAGGGAGACCACAGGAATCTCATCGCCGGCCGTCAGGACTGGGTAAAGACGGCCCCGGTCATTCTGCTCATGGTGGCCGATGAAAAGAAATTCGGCAACAGCGACGAGCGTTCGAAGGTCGTGATGGGCGTGGATGCCGGCATTGTCTCTGAGAACATCAACCTGTTCTGCGCGGGCACCGGTCTTGTCACCCGTCCCAGGATGTCAATGAATACCCAGGCCATCAAAGACCTGCTCGGCTTGGACGAGACACAGACGCCTCTGATCAACAATCCCGTGGGTTACGCCCGTTTCTGAAACTGTTCCCGAAGCCGCCAGGGCAAAGTTGGTGGGTGGAACCGTCTCGAATGTAATCTATTATTTTCAATAGCCATACACCAGGCCGTACTTCTGGTGCAACTCCTTCAGCCGCCCGTCCGCCTTCATGTCGCGAATGGTCCTGTTAACATTATCCATAAGGTCCTTCTGGCCTTTCCGCATCAAGACGCCTATCTGCCCGTGCGTAAACGGGCTGTCAAGGAGCGGTGCCGCCAGACGGGTGTCGTTCCGTACATACCAGGGGGCTTCCGTAATCTCCGTAATCATCACATCGGCCTTTCCCTCAGCTACTTGTGAGGGGATGTCCTCGTTCTTTTCGTACACGATAAGCGTACATTCCGGCAGATTGTCACGCGCAAACTTTTCGTTAAGGCCGCCAGGATTGACCATCACCCTCACCTCCGGCTTGTTGAGGTCCTCAAGGGTTTTGTATTTATCGGCCTCTTCCTTCCGGCAAAGGATGGTCTTGCCATTGCAAAGATACCCTTCGGACATATCCATGGTCTCCAGACGGGCATCCGTGATGGTAATGCCGCCGATGGCGAAATCGAACAGCTCCGGATTCTGGACATCGGCCGAAAGCGTTGGCCAGGAAGTGGGGACAAAGCTGATGCTCATGCCCAGATCCTTGGCAATCTCCCCTGCCACATCAATCCCGAATCCCCAATAGCTGCCGGTCTCCGGCTCCTTGTAACTGAGGGGCCGATAGTCTCCCGTGGTGCCCACACGCAACACGGAAGCCTTTTTCATGGTCCCACAGCCGGCAAGGAAGCACAGCGCCAGAATGGCGGAAAGAAGTCTCAACGTATTTTTCATCGCTTTTCTTTGTTTTACCGTCTCCTGACGGGCCTGTCATTCATTCTGAACGAAGTGAAGAATCTCTTTGCCTCTTTTATTTAGAGCGAATCTGTCAGGATTTCTTTGATATCCACCTCCGTGAGCGGGACATAGGCGTTTTCAAGCCCTTCATTCACGGCAATGTGATGGGCCATTTCGTCAATCCTTTCCGGGCCGATACCCACCTCGCGAAGGTGCATGGGAATGCCGATGCTCTCGAAGAAGTAATAGGTCTCGTTGATGGCTTTTTCCGCTATCTCCTGCTTGGGAAGCGTAGGGTCAAGGCCGAAGACATTGACGCCGTATTTGACAAAGCGGTCTATGGTACGGTCGCTCAGGATATGCAGCATCCAGCGGGGCGTAATGATGGCAAGGCCCTCGCCGTGGGTGATGTCATAGTAGGCACTCAGGGCATGCTCGATGCCGTGGCAGGGCCAGCCGCTTTCGCTGTTGCCCATAGACAGGATGCCGTTGCAGCCCAGGGTGCAGCAGAACATCATCTCCGCCCTGGCGGTGTAATCCTCCGGATCGGCCAGGCATTTACGGGTGTTGTACATCAGGCTCCTGAGCATGGATTCGCAGAAGCCGTCGTTCAGCAGCGTGGAATCTTCGCAGAAATACTGTTCGATGGTATGGTTCATGGCATCGGCACAACCGGCCGCCGTCTGCTTCTTGGACACGCTGAAGGTATAGCGGGGGTCCAGGAAGGAAACCGCCGGGAAGAGGAGCGGATCCATATAGCCAATCTTGTCGTTGGTTTCCGTGCGGGAGATGACGCCGCCACAGTCGTACTCGCTGCCGGTAGCGGCCAGGGTGAGGATATCCACGATGGGGAGCGCAGCCTGGGCCTTCACCTTATAGGTAATGAGGTCCCAGGGGTCGCCGTCATATTTGGCGCCGGCCGCAATGGCCTTGGAGCAGTCCAGTACGCTGCCGCCGCCTACCGAAAGGATCACTTCAATATCATTCTCCTTGCAAAGACGGACGCCCTCCAGCACGCTGGGATCGTATTTGGGATTGGGCTGGATGCCGGGAAGCTCCGTGATTTCAAAATCCTTCAGAATCTCTTTCACACGGTCATACAGGCCGATTTTCTTAATGCTGCCGCCTCCATAGGTAAGGAGCACCCTTCGGCCGAAGGGGACCATCACATCGTGAAGTTTCTCAATGGCATTCTCGCCGAATATCAGGCGAGTGGGGGTCATGTAGTCAAAATTCTGCATAAACTGATCTTTTCTTTTACAATTCAAATATACGCATTTCTGCCGTTACTGCAAAATCCCTCGCCCCGGACCTGGGCGCTTTCCACGCCGGGACTTTCTTCCAAAATCAAAGATAATTGCACTTTTTTCAAAATATCGCTTGCGATATAAAATATTTGTCGTATATTTGCATCGTGAACGATATAAACAAACAATAAAAAAAGAAACAATGGACAAGAACAAATCAATTCAGGTACTTCAGGCCTATGCTACCGGCCTCAGCGCACAATCCCGTCAGCACAAAGTGCAGAGCCAGGTCTTTGCCTCCATGGGCTTCACCAAACTGGCAGAAAAATACAACGACCACGCCAAGGAAGAGGCCGATTGGGTGGAAAAGATGACAGACCGCATCATCAACCTGGGCGGAGAGGCCAAGGTGGAGGCCGCTCCCGAGCAGAAAATCTACAAAGACGTGGTGGAATTCATCAAGGCCGATCTGGCCGTCTCAGAAAAGGAAGTCCCCGTCCTGGGGCAGATAACCCTTTCCCTCGCCGAGGACATGACCACCTTCGACCTCTTGAAAGGCTACTACCAGGATGAGGAAGAAGACATGTACTGGATGCAGGGCCAGCTGGATCTCATCGAGAGCATCGGCCTGCAGAACTGGCTCATCAAACAACTTTAGTCATGGAAAAAATTTACGATTTCAAGGCCCTGAACAACAAGGGGGCCGAAGTGGACTTCGCACAGTACGAAGGCAAAGTGCTCATGATTGTGAATACCGCATCCAAATGCGGCTTCACCCCTCAATATGACGGCCTGGAGGCCCTTTACAAGAAGTATCAGGACCAGGGCCTGGTGATTATTGGCTTCCCCTGCGACCAGTTTGCCCACCAGGAGCCCGGCTCCGACGAGGAAATTGCGGAGTTCTGCCGCCTGAACCATGGCGTCACCTTCCCGCTCATGGCCAAGATCGAGGTGAACGGAGCCAACGCCCACCCCATCTACAAATACCTGAAGGCCCAGACCAAGGGCATCCTGGGCGGTGCCATCAAGTGGAACTTCACCAAATTCCTCATCAACCGGGACGGAAGCGTCATCAAGCGCTATGCGCCCACCGTAACCCCGGAAAAGATGGAGAAAGATATTCAGTCAATGCTCTAATGGCTGCAGAGGAATTTCTTTTGGACAATCAGCTCTGTTTCAGGCTGTACACCGCTTCGCGCCTTCTCACGCAGGCCTACCATCCCCTGCTGAGTGCAAAGGGTCTCACCTATCCCCAGTATCTGGTATTGCTGGTCCTGTGGGAGAAGGACGCCCAGCCGGTAAACAACATAGCCAAACGGCTGATGCTGGAAACCAACACCGTCACTCCCCTCCTCAAACGGATGGAGGCCGAAGGCATCCTAAGCCGCCGAAAAGGGGAAATGGACGCACGGCAGATGATTGTTTCCCTTACGCCCAAAGGAAAGAGACTGCAACAGGAACTGAAAAACGTTCCCGCCACGGTGGGAAGCTCCGTCCTCTGCAAGGAAGTGACGCCAGAGAGCGTTCCGGGGCTGTTTATGGCATTAGACGGCATTATCGGCCAATTATCCAAAGCGCAGCAGAAGGAAGCTTAAATCATCTTAAAGAGCATTCCTCCTATATTGTCCTGTCCGGCTCCGGTAACGGAACTGAGGCAGGACACTTGGTCTGTCATATACAGTACGCCTAAGAGATGAGGGCTTCCTTGAACTCGATGATGGCCGGTTCCGGCACCACCATGTTACAGCCGGAGAGTTCCCTCATCCGCTGAATCAGGAACTTGTTGTAGGCGCCGCCACCCGTCACCAACAGGCTGCGCCCTGCCACCGTAACCTTGGCCAGCTGCACGGCACAATGCTCGTAAAACGTCCGAAGAAGGTCTTCCAAAGGCAGGCCGCAACCGTCTAAAAGCGGAAACACCTGGGCTTCCACCCATTCCCGGCCCAAAGATTTGGGCGCCGGACGGGAATAATAATCCAGGGCATTCAACTTGCGAAGCAGCGCCCGGTCCACATGCCCCTTGGACGCCATGAGCCCGTCCCGGTCCATTTCCAGCCCCACCGTGCGGGCGAAACGGTTGATTACATAATTCACCGGCGAAATGTCAAACGCAATGCGCCGCTCCCCTTCCCGCCAGGAAATATTGGAAAATCCGCCGATATTCAGGCAGTAATCGTATTCTCCGAAAAGGAGATTATCCCCCACCGGCACCAAGGGAGCGCCCTGGCCGCCCAGCATGATATCCAGCCGGCGGAAGTCCGACACCGTGGGAATGCCCGTTTCGGCCGCAATGGCAGCGCCGTCCCCTATCTGATACATGATCCGTTTGGCCGGCTCGTGGAAAACGGTAGAACCGTGGGAAGCGATGATATCCGGCTTTACGCCGAACTCCGCCATGAACTCGTTCACCCGTTGCCCCAGATATCGGCCATATTCGCTGTGGAAGGCCACAAATTCATAGGCCGACATATTCTGGACGTCCCGGCCCAGCTTCTGCTTCAATTCCTGCGGGTAGTCGTAGCCCCGGGCGCAGTCGATATGGAAGGACCACTGGCCGTCCTTGAGAGTAAAAGTGGCGCAGCACACATCCAGGCCGTCCACGGAGGTCCCGGACATGAGGCCGATACTGGTCATCGTTTGCGTCATAGCGTTAACTTCTAATTCTACACAAAGATAGAAGATTTTTCGTATATTTGGGAGTTAAACAGCAATGCCATGAGTAAAGACAACAGACTTTCCCTCTTCGCCGGCCTCCTGATTGGCCTGGGCGCATACGGTTTCCTGGCCCTGGGCGGCCTTCCGGGAGCCATTATTTTCGCCTTCGGCCTGGTGGGCGTGGTGCTTTCCGGCTCCCTCCTGTATACCGGCAAGGCCGGCGTGATGACAGACATCGGCGCCCTCACAAAAATCTGGCTGTTCAATGTGCTGGGCTGCATCCTGATAGGCCTGCTCGTGCTCTCCATCGGTGGAGAGCCCATGGAAAGGGCGCAGACGGTAGTGGCCGGAAGACTGGCCCAGGGACCTTGGCGGTCCTTCCTGCGGGCCGTGGGATGCGGACTCATCATCGACATCACCGTCTGGCTGTACCGCAGTTCCAAATCTCTTGTCCCGGTCCTCTTCGGCGTTCCGCTGTTCATCGTGTGCGGCTTCTACCACTCCATCGCAGACGTAGTATATCTGGTTGGCGCCTGGACCTGGAGCCCCGCCATCCTCTGGTACTACCCCATTATCGTGATAGGGAACTACGTGGGCTGCAACGTGCGCCGCGTAGTGCTTCCCCGAGAGGCCTAAAGGGGAACGGCTACCTTTACGGTGATGTTCCGGCCCATATTGTACACGCCCGCTTCCTTAAGGCGGCTCAGGTGTGGTATGTAGGCCTTGTCCGTCAAGTTGGAGCCAATCAGGTAAACGGAGAAGCGTTTCTTCCCTTTAATCATCACATCCGTTCCGGCCGATGCCCCTAAAAGCGCATAGGACGGCGTGGCGGTTTCCGTCCCGTCAAGGGAATAGAAACGGTTCTGGGCCATGTTCCAGTCCAGGTTCAGGGCCAGGAAGGCGTTGTTGAAAGTTCTGCCCCCGTGGGTGAACTCATACTTGATTTCCGAGAACAGGCGCGGGGCCGGAATCAGCGGCAGGGACTCTCCCCCCCTTTCACGGGCGAAGACGCAGCTGAAGGCACTGGAAAGGTGCAGGCTGTGGACGGGATGGATGTCCAGCACCAGCTCACCGCCCTGCAGATGCGCCAGCCCGCTCACAAAGGCATAGACCGGCAGACCTTCGTCCGAAACCTCCCCGTTCTTGACGGCAAAGATGTAATTTTCTATCCGGCTGGCAAAGTAAGCCACTTGTACGGAAACATACTTGGAAGCATAATCCAGGCCGATATCCCCCTGCAGGCTGTATTCAGGCTTCAGGCCGCTGTTTCCCAGTTCGTAGCGGAGCGTCCCTTCGTGCACGCCGTTGGATCCCAGTTCGGACAGGTTGGGCGAACGGAAGCCGCGGGCCAGGTTGGCGCGGAGGGTGAAGTGCTCTCCCAGTGGCCGCACGGCGCCAAGGCTGGCGCTGATGCCTGGGAAAGTGCGGGAGAAGGCCTCGAAGCGGCCCTCCAGGGCCCGGCTGCGAAGGCGACGAAAATCGGCCCTTATTCCGCCGGAGAAAGTCCAGCCCTTCCACTGCTTGGAGGCGGTGGCAAAGAGGCCGGCATCGAAGAGGCGGTAGTCGGGAATGAGGTACTCCTCTCCCAGGTTCTTGCTCTGCTGGAACATGCCGCCCAGGCCCCAGGCAGCCTTCCAGTCGGCCGGGAACTCCATCTGGTAACGGAAGTCGTAGTTGACGGTGTTCAGCTTGAGGTCCAGCCCGCATTCGCCGGCGCTTTCCTCAAACTCCTGCCGGCGGTTCTGCTGCCAGCCCACGATGGCCTTGAAGTTGCCTTCACCTACACGGATGGTATTATCGCTCACCACCTTGTAATGACGTACCTGCTGGAAGGGCAGACCGGGTAGCGAGGTCAACGAGCCTTCCTCCTCTCCCTCAATGATGCCGGCGGTGAGGTGATAGTAGCTGAATTTGAGGCGGGAGTAGCCCCAGGAGGCGTTTTTGCCAAACATGCTGGAGGCGGCCCGCTCACGGAAACCGGAGTTGTACACGGGGCCGTTTATGCTGTTGCGATAGGCCTGGGCGTATTTGTCGGAGAAGCGGGCGTTCCATACCCAGCCGCAGTGGTTGCCTCCGGCCGCTATGGAGTAGGTGAAAAGATGATTGTTGCTCTGGTACTCGGCACGGATGTCTCCTTGCACCGTGCCCATGGGTGCAACAGGGCTGGCCTGGAAGATAAGTACGCCGGCCAGGGCGTCGGAGCCGTACATGAGAGAGGCCGGACCCTTGAGGATTTCCACGGAATGCACTGCGGCGCCGTCCAGTTCAATTCCGTGCTCGTCTCCCCACTGCTGGCCCTCCTGTCGGATGCCGTCGTTCACCACGACCACGCGGTTGTAGCCCAGGCCACGGATAATCGGCTTGGAGATGCCGGCACCGGTGGTGATAACGCTCACCCCCGGCTCTGCCGCCAAGGCATTGATGATATTGGTGGAAGCCCTTCCCATCAGGTCTGAAGGGCGGATGACGGAAATGGGAGAAGGGGTATGTTTTACCTTGGTGTCTCCGGCCAGGCCGGTCACCACCACTTCATTCAGTTGTAAATGCCGGAAAAAAAGGTCTGAGGAGTCCGGCTGTTCCTGAGCCGTCGCCCATCCGCAAAGTTCCAGAAGAATGGCGATAATGAACGTTCGTTTCATAGAGAACACAAAGGTACAAAAAAAGGAGGAAGGTGCAAACCCTTCCTCCTCATGGTCAGAATAGAAGACCTTAGCTCATATCGGCACGGGCAAGGGCATCCTTGTAGTACTTCTGGTTCACAAAGACGTCTTCCTTGTACGGATTGATGTGACGCTTCTTGGACTGCATGCAGATGTAAGTCAGGGCAATGCAGTTGGTCACAAGAGCCAGGACGCTGATAACCAGCATGGACGTAGGATTGGCGGGAACCACGGAAGGATCGATGGTGGTGCCTACCACGTTAATCTGGTCTCCGGCGACCTGGGCCAGTTTCTCGATGGTACCAAAGCCGTCCACATACTGCGTAGGAAGAACCACCCAGCTGAACTTGTGGAAACCGTCCTTGAAGATTTCCTGGAACAGCGGGAACACCTGGGCGAACATGCACCAGATGGCCAAGGTGTTGGCACGGTTCTGGATCCAGCCACCACGGTTCCAAAGGAGAGCGGCCACAGTGGGAGCCAGCAGCAGGGCGATACCGCAGAACCAGCTGTGCGTAGGCAGGCAGTTGTAGGTGTAGGCGAAGTTCCAGATGTCATAGACCAGAATGTAAACCCAGGTCATATCGGCCCAAATCATGTCCTTCTTGTCCTTGGACGGATATACGTTCCACCATGCGGTCATGCACAGGATGTTCAGGATACCGGCCACACCGTTGAACACGTTGTGCCAGCCGCCGTAGAGCCACACGCCTTCGGAGGAGAGCCACCATTTGTTCCAGCCCATCACGGCACTCTCGAAGTCCGACACGCAGGCTATAAGGATGTTGATGGCCACGATGATGAACGGGAAGGGCTTGAACCAGTGCTTGGCACCGATTCCCCATTTGTACTTGATCATCATGAAGCCGATACAGCCGGTGAGGGCGGCATACAGCTTGGCATAATGGAACCAGCCGTTCATATAGATGTGGGTCTGGTTGTTCACCGCCCAGTCTGCGCCGGTGCGGGCGCCGATGGCGATAGCCAAAAAGTACGCCGTGAGGCACACGGGAATCACGAAGAACGTAATGATACCGCCCAGTTTGCTGCGGCGGGAGAACTCGTTGAGGAGAATCAGGCCCAGAAGGACCACGAGCAGCATTCCCCATTGAGCCAGGGCATTAGCCCCATAAACTTGGAAAAACATAATGAATTAGGTTTAGTTATTGTTGGATAAAGATTCTTCGTCGCTTCGCTCCTCAGAATGACAGAAAAGTAATTTGCCATTCAATGAAAGAAATGTTATTTGTCATTCTGAGCGTAGCGAAGAATCTGTTTCTCTTTCAAAGCCACCCATACCGCCCAGGCGGCCGTGAGCACCAGGGCCATGGGCACACCTACGGTAAGGACTTCCTTCCACATGACGGCGGCCCCGTCCGTCTGCGTCAGGGCCGTAAAGAACGGGAAAGCCCAGGTGAGTTCTCCGTTGATGATGTGGTCTACGATAAGCATGAGGGTTCCGCCCCAAAGCATCTTCTCCAAGTCCGGGAGACGACGCAGGAAGGGAGCGTTGCCGGCCTTCAGGCCGCTTTTACGGATGGCAGTCACCGCAATGGCTTCCGCCAGGGGAGCAATAAAACAAGCCATAATTATTGATTTGGTACTTCTATTTCTTTAATTTCCACTTCATTACCTCTCAAAAGGTAGGTATTTTCACTGCCGCAGTGGGGGCAAATCTTTCCATGTTCCACCGTGCCGTATTCCCTGTGACAGTCTTCACAGTACGTCACCGCCGGAATGGTGTTGATTTTTAACGCGGCGCCCTTCAGGAGGTCTTCCTTGTCGGCCGCCCACCGCCAGCAGTCCTGCAGATAATCCGGCACGATGGTGGAAACCTCTCCTATATTCATCACCACCCCGGAAACCTTGCTCACAGCATTCTGAAGAGCCGCCTCCTTGACGTCCCGGATGATATAGAAAACAATCCCCAATTCGTGCATAGATTCTTCGCTTCGCTCAGAATGACAAAA
>CAJOMB010000094.1:12069-14149 GCA_905235615.1 uncultured Bacteroidales bacterium
TGTGAACGGGAGGGGCCCGCTGGCATTTGGACCGACGGGAATGCTTGCATTCCTGACGGGTCAAATGTCAGTGGGAGGGATAGGACCGAAGGTCCGTAGTTTTGAGAACCTGTCATTTTCATTTTTTCGTAAACAGTATTTTACCTGTACGTTTGATCATGTACGGAAGAATGCCACCGAACTTGTCCTCGGAGGTGCGCATGATACTGGCTTCCGGATGCACGCGGTGCAGGTGAATGGCGTCGAAGCCGCACTTGGTGGTGCAAATGCCGCAGCCGATGCACTTGTTCTCGTCCACCACAGACGCGCCGCAGCCCAAGCAGCGGGCCGTCTCCTTGCGGACCTGCTCCTCCGTGAGCGTACCGTGATACTCCGTGAATTTGCCTTTCACGGGCACCACACCCGGATCCTGACGGGAGCCGTTGTCGTAGCTTTCCACCACGATGTCCTGCTTGTTCAGCTCAATGAAATCCCTCCGGTTGCGGCCGATGGTCATGTGGCCGTGCTGCACGAAGCGATGGAGCGATTCGGCAGCCTCCTTGCCGGCGGCGATGGCGTCGATGGCAAACTTGGGACCCGTAAAGACGTCTCCGCCCACGAAGATATCGGGTTCCGCCGTCTGGTAGGTGAGCTTGTCGGCAATGGGATATACCCCGCGGAAGAATTCCACCCTGGTGTCCTTCAGAAGGTCTTTCAAGATGACCGTCTGGCCGATGGCGAAGATGACCATATCGGCCTCCAACGTGATGGTTTCCTCCTCATTGTAAGTAGGGGCGAACTTATGTTCCGCATTGAAGACGGAGGTGCACTTCTTGAAGACGATGCCGCTCACTTTGTCCGTGCCCAGCACTTCCTTCGGGCCCCAGCCGGGATTGATGACCACCCCGTCCTCGCGGGCCTCCATGCGCTCTTCCAGGGAAGCGGGCATGATGTCTTCCGTCTCCAGGGACAGCATGGTAACCTCGGAGGCACCGCTCCGGAGCGCCACACGGGCCGCGTCGATGGCCACGTTGCCGCCGCCCACCACAACCACCTTGCCGCTCACCTTCCTGTCTCCGCAATTGGCCTGGTGCAGGAAGTCAATGGCCGTCGTTGTTCCGGGCAGCGTGTCACCGGGAACACCGGGCAGTTTGCCGCCCTGGCAGCCGATGGCCACGTAGAAGCCCTTGTAGCCCTGCTCCCGCAGCTGGGCGATGGTAATGTCCTTCCCCACCTCCACGCCGGTGCGGATTTCCACGCCCATCTCCTTCATGATATCTATTTCCGCCTTCACCACATCCTTGCCCAGCTTATAGGAAGGAATGCCGTAGCGGAGCATGCCGCCGGGCTCCTCGTTCTTTTCAAAGACGGTGGGCTTGTAACCCATCGCGGCCAGGTAATAAGCGCAGGACAGGCCGGCAGGGCCGCCGCCGATAATGGCAATCTTCTCCTCCCAACGATCCTGTACGGAGGATGCAATCACAATCTCGGGAACGAAGCGGGTTTCCGCATGAAGGTCCTGCTCCGCAATGAACTTCTTCACGGCGTCTATGGCCACGGCCCGGTCGATGGTGCCGCGGGTGCAGGCGTCCTCGCAGCGGCGGTTGCAGACGCGGCCGCACACAGCCGGAAACGGATTCTCCCGCTTGATGAGCTCCAGCGCCTCGGTGTATTTGCCCTCGGCCGCCTTCTTCAGATAGCCCTGAACGGCAATATGGGCCGGGCAGGCTGTCTTACAGGGGGATGTACCGGTTTCGTAACAGTTGATGCGGTTCTTGTCCCGGTAATCTTCCGTCCACTTGTGCTCTCCCCAGGCGGTGGCATCCGGAAGCTCGTGCTTGGGATACTTCACGGGACCGCTGTGGGTGCAAAGCTTCTGCCCCAGCTTCACGGCTCCGGCGGGGCAATACTCCACGCATCGGCCGCAGGCCACGCAGTTTTTGCTTTCCACTTCCGCCACATAGGCACTGCGGCTCATGTTGGGCGTATTGAAGAGCTGTGAGGTACGGAGGGCGTTGCAAATCTTCACGTTGCAGTTGCAGATGGCAAAAATCTTCCCTTCTCCGTCTATATTGGTAACCTGATGCACATAGCCGTTGTC
>CAJOMB010000095.1 GCA_905235615.1 uncultured Bacteroidales bacterium
CATGGCATGACCATCCGCGCCCCCAAGCAGTAGAGTCTGTTTTGAAATCATTCAATAAATTCTTTATGTTTCTTTTTGGTAAATTTCCCTTAAAAATTTTCACCCATAGGAACCCCTATGGCCAAAAATTTTCAAGAAAAATTTCCACGAAAATAAACTATAAATAAGAATATCAATCATTTCAAAACAGACTCTAATGGCACAGGAAATAGAAAGAAAATTTTTGGTCAGGGGCAGCTTCAAGGAGGCTGCCTTTGCCGCCCTCCGCATCAGCCAGGGGTATATCTGCCGGGACAGCGGCCGCACGGTGCGGGTGCGCATCCGCGGGGAACAGGCTTTCCTCACCATCAAGGGCCCGTCGGCCGACGGCGGCCTGAGTCGCTTCGAATGGGAGAAAGAAATTCCCGTCCAGGATGCCCGGGAGCTGATGACACTCTGCGACCCCGGCATCATTGACAAGACCCGCTATCTGGTAAAGGCCGGAAAACACACCTTCGAAGTGGACGAGTTCTATGGAGACAACGAGGGCCTGATTGTGGCCGAAGTGGAGTTGGGCGCACCGGATGAATCCTTTGAAAGGCCTTCCTGGTTAGGCGAGGAGGTGACCGGAGAAAGACGCTACTACAACGCCTCTCTTTCGCGGAATCCATACAAGAATTGGAAATCCACTTGAAAGAAAATGTGTATCTTTACAGGATATGAATACAAGGCAGGTTCTCATATTCTTCTGCAGCGTTTTTGCGGCGCTGGGCCTGCTGTGGCTCATAACCCCCGCGCAGGGCGTGAACCTGGGTATCTACACCCTGCGTTTCGCTTCCCTTGAGGGTGCGCTGGAAGACGCCCGGACGGCCCGGGTAGATGTGGATTCCGTCCTGAGGAGCGTGAACGCCCGCTTCCGCATGGACCGGGACACCCTTCGCCATTATGCGGCCTTCTTCCGGGAAAACCCGGACCGCATCTATCTGCCCGGGGACGATGTCACATACTTTGACGCCCTGTTTCAGGAGATGGAACAGGCGGGGGAACAGGGCCGGACCGTCCGTGTCCTTCATTACGGAGACTCGCAGATAGAGATGGACCGCATCAGCCAGGATGTGCGGCAGGGCCTCCAGGAACGCTTCGGGGGCATAGGAACCGGCTTTTTTCCGGCTCTGGGAAATGTGCCGTCGGCCTCTGTCTATCATTCGGCGGCAGGGGATTTTGCTCACTACACCATGTATGGGGACTCCACCACTTCCCGTGCGGGACACAGGCGCTACGGCATGCTGGCCCAGGTGGTGCAGCTTTCGGGCAGCGGCTCGGTGAGCCTGAGAGGCACCGGGAACAAGAACGCCCGGGAGCGCGTGAAGGAATTCTCCTCCGTGAGCGTCCTCTACGGTCGGGCCGACAAGGACCTTGACATAAAAGTGACCAGCGACACGGTGAAAGCCCGGCAGACCACCCGCACGGCGGCAAGCGGCGTCACCCTCCGCACCTGGCAGTTCTCCCGTCCCGTCCGCAAAGCGACGCTCCAGTTCAAAGGCAGGGCCGAGCTTTACGGCATATCGGCCGATGGAGACGGGGGCGTAACCGTAGATAATGTGCCCCTGAGAGGCAGTACCGGCACCATTTTCACCCGGATAGACTCTACCGTGATGCGGGACAACCTGGCCCTTGCAGACACCCGGCTTATCATCCTCCAGTTCGGCGGCAATTATATCCCGGCGGTGGGCGGTACGCGGAGCATCGAGCAGTATCAGGAGCAGATGACCCGGCAGATCCGCTATTTCCATGAGGTGGCCCCCGAGGCGAAAATTCTCCTTATCGGCCCGTCTGACATGGGAAAGAGCGTGAACGGACGCATTGTCACCTGGCCCCGCCTTCCCCAGATGGTGGACTCCCTCAAGGCTACGGCCCTGAGAAATGACGCCGCCTTCTGGGACCTCTTTCACATGATGGGCGGCGAAAACTCCATGGTGGAGTGGGTGCGGCATTCTCCTCCGCTGGCCGGGACGGACTACATCCACTTCACCCCGGCCGGAGCCCGGGAGGCGGGAGAGGCCTTCACCCGCTCTTTCCTTATGTATTACGACTTTTATACCCTGCGGAAAGCCACGAGACCCTAATCTGTTCTTGCCATGCGCCTGATGTTCATTACAGATTTCACAGAGCAGTTCCCGTACAGGCTGCTCCGCGGAATACGGCGGTATTCGCAGGAAAGCGATACGCCGTGGGTGGTGTGTAAAATGCCGCCGTCCTACAAGCGGGAGATTGGCCTTTCCCGCGTGGTGGAGTGGGCCAAATACTGGCATGCAGACGTGGTTATCGGCCAGTTTGAATCGGATGAAGACGTAACGCTGTTCCGAAAAAACGGTATTGTGGCCATTGCTCAGGATTATATTTCCCCGTTCAAGGAGATTCCCAACCTCACCGGTGATTACCACCTTACCGGAGCCATGGCCGCCCGCCGCCTGTGCGGTCACGGCTTCAAGAACCTGGGCTACTTTGGCTATGAGAACGTATGTTGGAGCGACGGCAGGCTCAAAGGCTTCCGGGATACGCTCCGGGAGGAATTCCATATCTCCCGGATTCACGTTTTCACAGACCTGCAGCTCTCCAGCATATGGAGTTATGACATTTCCGTCTTGCAGGAGTGGCTGCATTCACTGCCCAAGCCCATCGGCATCTTCACCTGTGACGACAACTATGCGGAAATTCTGCTGGAAGCCTGCCAGGCGACGGGAATCAATGTTCCCATGGAGGTGGCCATCCTCGGGGTAGACAACGACGAGGTTACCTGCAACCTTACCGTACCGGCTATTTCTTCCATAGACATGGATATTGAAAAAGCCGGATTTGAGGTTGCCCGGATGGCCGCCCGCATGGTGCAGGACCCCACTTATCCCGGAGAGGACATTGTGATTCGGCCCGTTGCCGTGGTAGGGCGCGGCTCTACCGGCATCCAGGCCACCAACGACCCCGTGGTGGCGGCTGCCATACGCTATATCTACCAGAACCGCGCACGGAAAATTCAAGTGTCCGACGTGGTCTCGCAGGTCCCGGTTTCCCGCCGGCTGCTGGAGCAGCGCTTCAAGGAGGTGACGGGCTCCAGCCTTTATACCATTATGTCCAACCTCAGGATGGACTATTTTGCCAGACAACTGATTACCTCCTCGGAGACGGTGTCGGAGATTGCCGCCCGCATGGACGAGCCGGATGCGAGAAGCCTTTCCCGCCGCTTCCGTGCGCTAAAAGGATGTACCCCTACAGAATACAGGAAAGAGAATTTGCGTAAATTGTGAGTAAACATTCGCAAATTACGTTGTTTTTTATACTTGATCCGATTACTTTTGTGGTAACAAACTAGTAACCACTGATAATCGAATGTTTCCCAGAATCGACATCGGGCGGAAATATCATTATTTATATGGGGTTGTCAAGCAGCTCCATGAAAACTCTTGTCTATGAATCCATTCTCTGTCATCTTCTCGGCATTGTTTCTTGTGCTCTCCTGCTCCGGCTTACCGCAGCAGGGCCTGCTCACCGACTGGACCCTTCAGCAGGAGGGTGCGGCCCGGAAGTATCAGGTAACGGTTCCCTGCACCGTTGCCGGCGCGTTGAACCAGGGCGGCGCCCTGGGAAAGGATCTCTTTATAGAGGATCATTACAAGGATATCGACAAAGCCCTCTTTGACAAGCCCTGGGTGTACACCACCCGCTTCGCCGCCCACAAAGGCCAGTGCCAGGTCCTTCGCTTCGAAGGCCTCAATTTCCGGGCCGATATCGAGCTGAACGGGCACTGCATCGCCTCGGCGGACACCACCGCCGGCACCTTCAGTGTCCGCGAGTTCGACATCACGCCCTATACCAAGCGCAAAAACACCCTCAAAGTCACCGTTTACCGCCCGCAGAGCGGCGAACTCAACACCGGCTTTGCCGACTGGAACCCCCGTCCCGTGGACGAGAGCATGGGCATCATCCGCCCCGTGGAACTCATCGCCACGCCGGACGTGGAGGTGGAGGATGTGTATGTGCGCCCCGTCGTGAATCCTGACTGTTTGCAACATGCAGAGATTAAGGTTAATATTTTGGTTAGAAACCGTTCCTCCCGTGCCGTGGACGGCACTGTCTGCGGCACGTACGAGGACGGACAGTTTACCATCCCTGTACAGCTGGAAGCCGGCGAATGCAAACAGTTGACCATCAGCGAGACGGTGGAGAATCCGCGTATCTGGTGGACCCGGGAAATGGGCACGCCGGAGCTGTATCACCTCAGCGTCTCCTTCCGGAAAGGCGAAAAAGTCTCCCATGGCAGGAGCGTCACCTTCGGCATCCGCGACATCCGGAGCGAAGTGGACGCCCTGGGCCACCGGCAGTTCATCCTGAACGGCCGCAAAGTGCTTGTCAAGGCGGGCGGATGGTCGGATGACATCTTCCTGCAGGACACGCCCGAAAGCCTGAAAGCCCAGATAGAGATGGTTGCCGACATGGGCCTGAACTGCATCCGCTTCGAAAACATCTGGGGCAAGGACGACTGCGTGTACGACCTCTGCGACAGCCTGGGCATCCTGACCCTGGTGGGCTGGAGTTGCCAGTGGGAGTGGAAAGACTACTGCGGCCTGGAAGAGACCAAAGGCTACGGCTGCATCAACGACCCGGTGTCGGAAGCCTTCGCCGTGCGCTATTTCCACGATCAGCTGATTCGCCTGCGCAACCACCCGTCCCTCATCGGCTGGATGGTGGGCAGCGACCGCATTCCCAATCCCCGTCTGGAAGAACAATACCTTTCATTGTATAAAGCGCTGGACTATCGGCCCTATGTGTGCTCCGCCAAGGGGCTCACGTCGCTCGCCGGTCCGTCCGGCATGAAGATGGAAGGCCCCTACGAGTATGTGGGCCCCGATTACTGGTGGGTGGACACGCATGAAGGAGGGGCCTTCGGCTTCAACACGGAAACCGGTCCCGGCCTCAATATCCCGCAGATGGAAAACCTGCGCCGCATGGTGGGAGAAAAGGACCTTTGGCCCATCGGCCCCAACTGGGCCTTCCACTGCACCGCATCCGCCTCGCACATGAACAACACCTCTGTCCAGGAGGCCGCCATGAAAGGCATCTATGGGGAAGCGACGGATGTCTATGACTATGTGCGCAAGGCCCATGCCCTGGACTATGACTCCGAACGCGCCATGTTCGAGGCGTTCCGTGGCAACCTGCCCCGCACCACCGGCATCGTCCAGTGGATGCTCAACAGCGCCTGGCCGTCCCTCTACTGGCAGTTCTACGACTGGTACGGCATTCCCACCGCCGGTTACTACGGCGTCAAGAACGCCTGCCGCCCCGTCCAGCTGGTGTACAATTATGCCGACGGCTGTATCTATGTGGTGAACGACGTCGTTCCCGAAGCCCGGGTGGAGGCCGTGATGCGCGTCTTCGGCCCCGACTCCCGCCTGCAGAAGGAAGAGCACGTACAGACAGTCAGCCGCGAGCGTGAACCGCAGAAGGTCTTCGGTCCTGTGGAAGGCGACTGCTTCCTTTCCCTGGAGCTCAGCGGCGACACGGAGGCCCACAACTTCTACTGCCTCTCCGCCAAGCCCAACGTTTACAATTGGAAAAAGTCCCAGTGGTGGGGCATGCCTTTCCTGGACTACACGGATTTGCACTATGTATCGGCCCTGCCGGAAGCTGCGGTGAAGGCGGAGCT
>CAJOMB010000096.1:0-5630 GCA_905235615.1 uncultured Bacteroidales bacterium
GCGGTGAGTGAGGGATTCGAACCCCCGTTGCGCTCGCACGCAAACCTGTTTTCGAGGCAGGCTCCTTCAACCACTCGGACAACTCACCGGGTTTGGGGCAGCAAATTTACGAATTATTCGCTTAATTGCCAAATGCCCAAGGTCCTAAAGCGGAATGACGCCGATGCCGGGGCGGTCCGGCAGGGATAGCTTTCCGTCCACCACCTTTACGCCGTCGAAGCGGTCGTTGGCGATGAGGAGGTTGCCGTCCAAATCCGCAAAATCCACGTAGGGGGAGAACTGGGCGGCGGCGGATACGGCGCAGGAGGTTTCCGTCATGCAGCCCACCATCACCTTCATGCCCAGGGCGCGGGCCATGGTGGCCATCTTCCAGCCTTCCCGCATGCCGGTACATTTCATCAGTTTGATGTTGATGCCGTTGTAGGCCCCAACCAGCGAAGGGATGTCCTTCATGCGCTGGATGCTTTCATCGGCAAAGATGGGGAGGGGAGAGCGCTCCGTGAGCCAGGCAATGTCGTCGATACGCTCCTTGGCCATGGGCTGCTCCACCATCACGATGCCGTGCTCCTTGAGCCAGAAAATCTCGTCCAAGGCCTTGGAACGGTCCTTCCAGCCCTGGTTGGCATCGACGGCAAGGGGAACGTCCGTGACGGTACGGATGGTTTCGATCATCTCCACGTCCGTGTCCAAGCCCACTTTCACCTTCAGGATATTGAATTTGCCCACGGCTTCCAGCGTCTTTTCCTTGACCACCTCCGGTGTATCTATGCCGATGGTGAAGGTGGTGGAAGGGGCTTTGGCGGGATCCAGGCCCCAGATGCGGTACCAGGGCTGGCCCATGAGCTTGCCCACAAGGTCGTGCAGGGCGATGTCGATGGCGGCCTTGGCGGCGGTGTCTCCCTCCGAGAGGCTGTCCACATAGCTGAGGATGTCCTCCATCCGGAAAGGATCCGTAAACTGGCTCAGGTCCACTTTGTTCAGAAAAGTGGTAACCGTTTCCACGCTTTGTCCCAGATAGGGCGGCATGGAAGCCTCGCCGTAGCCGGTGACACCTTCCCATGTAATCTCTACCTGTACGTCCGGGGTGGTGGTGCGGCTGTAGGAGGCCACGGTGAACACGTGGGCCAGCTTGAGTTCGTAAGGGAAGAACTTCAAGTGAAGCTTTCCGTCTCCTTTCACGATGTTGAACTTCTGCGGGCCGCCGGTGGTGCAGCCCATCAGGCCCACGCCCACGGCCGCTATGGAGGCAGTCTTGAGGAATTCGCGTCTATTCTGCATAATAAGGGTTGGTTAGTGTGGTGTTCAAGCCTTCTTCCTTATCTATATAAGGGAGAACACGCCCGCCGAAGAGGTAACGGCCGGTATTGTAGGCGTCATAATGCGGGTCTTCCGGGAGGAAGCTTCCTATCTGCACCAGGCCCAGCGAATGGATGAAGCGTCCGCCTCCAAGGTAGAAGCCCACATGGGAAACGCGGGGGCTTCCGTCCTCCCGGTATCGGCCGAAAAAGACAAGGTCTCCGGGCTCCAGGGCATTTATATCCGTGATTCGTTCTCCCACGCGGGACATGGGGCCGGAATCCCGCGGGATAATGATGTCGTGCATGAAGAGGGTGGCGCGCACAAAGCCGCTGCAGTCCATTCCCTTGGGGGACATGCCCGCCCAGAGGTAGGGGAAGCCCAGCATGCTTTTGGCCGATGCGAGGATGGCTTCCGTGCTTTGGTCCAGCGTCTTGCGCCAGTCGGCCTCCGTCCGGGCCGTCTTCCTGCAGATATAGCCCGTGCGCCCGTCGGGGAAGCCCACCTTGAGCCAGGCGCCTTTCTTGCCCAGGTACTTGAGGCGGTCTCCGGCCACTACGTCCGACACGGTGGCGCTTCTGGCCGATGCCTCCTTGTACACCACGCCGGTAAGGGCGGTGACCATCACCTTGGGGGCGGCGTTCCAGGCATGATATTCCTCGAAGCTCATCCGCGTAACGGCGGCGTAATGCACCCATCCGGTATAGTTGTCCGGAGTCTGCACCTGCGGCCAGGGATTGCCGTTGTCGCTGATGGAGAGTACATGCACCGGTGTTCCCAACAGGGCCTGGGACACCATTTCGGCGTCAAAATCGGCCGTGCGGCGAAGATTGCAGACAGAGATATTGACCACGCCGTATTCCTGGGCAAAGGTGCAAAGGCAGCAAAAGAGAGCCGCCAAAGAGGTAATTACATGTTTCATACCTCAAAGATACAAAAAAAAGAGACATTCGACGGGGAAGTCTCTTTTTTCTTGTTGAAGCGCCGGACGGGTTTATTTCGTTTCCAGCAGTTTGATGAAGTAGCCTCCCACGACGCTGCGGGCGCGGAAGCCGCGGAAGTTGGGCTTGTCGGTATATACCCAGTCGGACATGGGGATGCGGTCCACGGTCTCGTTCTCGAAGCGCCAGACGGGCTCGATGAACGCCTCGAAGGTGTCCTTGTCCTCCGCGAGGGTGGCCGTCCACAGAATCCAGTCCAGCTTGGTGTAGGTCTCCCGGTTGTCCAAGGGCAGGCCGTACTCGTTGAAGCGGGACGGATAGTAGGCTATCTCCTTCTGCGCCACGCTCTCAGGGAAAATGTTCAGCCCTAAGAGTTTGTCCCAGACCAGGTTGTACTTCATGCTCCAGGTGCCGCTCTTGTCGAAGGTGAGGCGGTAGTGGTCGCCGTCATCGGCCATTTCCATCCAGCGGGCGGCCATTTCACGGGCGGCGGCGGTGTATTCTTCCGCCACCTCCTGCTTGCCCAGAAGCCCCGCCATGTAGCCGTAGGACGCGACGCCCATGATGGCTTTGATGGAGAGGTTGGTGTTGTGGGCGAAGTGGCCGGCGAAGTCGTCGGTACACAGCTGGTTGGCCGGGTCCAGGCCGAATTCCCGCAGGTAGTTCGTCCAGGTGGTGAGGGTTTCCCAATGGCGGGCGGCGTAATCGGCCTTGCCTTCGTACTTGCAGACGGCGGCGGTGAGGATAATCATGTTGCCGCCTTCCTCCACGGGCATGTCACCGCCATAGGTCTGGCCGTTGGCGATGGGATAGGTGCCCACGTCGTGCGAAGGGAAGGGCTTGGTCCAGCGTCCGCTTTCCGCATAATAATAGATGTGGTTCATCAGGTACTCAGCGAAAGCCGGGTTGTAGTACAGATAAAGCGGAGCCGAGGGATAGGTGATATCCACCGTGCCGATGGAGCCGTTGGAGTTGTTCTCCTTGCTCAGCCACAGCAGGTCGCCGTTGGGAGCCTGCACCAGCTTGTGGGCGTGAATGCTCTGGCGATAGGCCAGGGCGCAGAGCTCGGCATACTGGCGGCCGCCGGTGCGGGTGGCATCGGCCATCAGCTGCCTGTCGAAGGCGTCGCAGCGCTTCATCAGCGCGGCATAGTCCTTCTCCGCGGCGGCGAACTGGTCGAAGATGGTCCGGTCACCGTTCCGGTTCCAATACGCGCGCAGGTTCTCGCCGAAGTACTGGATGGAATACAGGTCGTCATAGCCGATGAGGACATGGTCCGCCTTTCCGGCCTGGAGCTTCTTTACGATGGCCATGCGGCCGGAGAGGTCCTCCCCTTCGGTGCCGGGGAAGGGCGTCCCGCCGAGGAACGCCTGGCGCAGCGCCAGTCCCGTGCCGATGCCCGCCTGTGCATCCTGCGCGCTCAGGTAGAAATAACCCCAGTCGATGCGGAGGTCGTCGCCCCGTTTGACCAGGATGTTCTGGGTTTTGCTGCCGCATTTCACCCATACGCGGCCGTCCTGTTCGAATGCCTCGGAACGGGAGCCCTGGCCGGCCTGGTCGATCGCCCAGCGCGGCGAAGCCTCCAAATAGAGTTCCAGCTCATGCTGCTTGCCGTCGGTGGCGTTCACCTGATACGTGATATAGTTCACCGGACGGGAAATGAGGTCCAGATTGTCTATGAACAGCGGTGCGGTGAACGTGAGCGTCAGCTCTACCGGACCGCAGCGGAAACCGTAATGCGTCTGCGTGGCCTGGACATCGGCATACAGCTGTTCCGCAGGGTTCTCCAAGGCGGTGTGCGGCTCGTTCTGAAGCATGAGGCCCATGTCCAAGTACGCGAGGCCGCCGGTGTCGGTGCAGGTGGCGGCGATGAGGTTCTTCCCTTCCCGCACCACGCCGTCCGGAATGGGGGCGAAGGCGTTGGTATGGCACTCATGGCCGGTGTTCAGCACCTCCACGCCATTGATATAGAAAATGGCGTCATCGTCGTTGCTGTAGGCCAGATAGACCTTTTTTCCACTCAGGTCCCCGTTCACCTCCACTTCCCGGCGCACCCAGACTTTCTCGCTGGTCCAGGGAGTGGTGGAGGTCAGGTAAGCGGGTGTACCGAAGGCGGCGGGGCCTTCTTTCCAGCCGACGGGCTTGTAGCGCTCCTCATACCATTTGCCGGCCGGTTCGGAGAAGGTGTATGAGCCCCTCCAGGCACATTCGGCGGCCAGCGGGGCCAGGGCCGATAGCTCCACCTCTTCCTTGCCCAGGAAGCGGTACACGGTGCCGTCCACCTTCAGGGCGCCGATCAGCGGGAATTCCGCCCCGGTCCAGTGTTTGACGGGGCCGTCGTACAGATGGTCGTACATGCTCCAGGCGCTGGTGTACGGGTCTATCGTCACTAACGGATAAGCGGGAGCGCGGAGGGCGTTGCGCTCCGGTGGGGCCTGCTGGCAGCCCAGCAGGAAGACGGGCGCCAGAAGGCCCGCCAGCAAAAACTTCTTCATTTTGTTTACCATTCAATTTCTACGGTTACGCCGTCGGGCTGATTGTCATGACGGAGGAGGCAGGTGTGGCTGCCTTCATCCCATGCGAAGTCGCCGGCAATGCCGTTCACCAGCACTTTCACCGGTTTGGACGGCAGCAGGATACGGGTGACGTTCACCGTTTCCACCGGGCTCTTGCACACATAGGAGAAGCTGCGCTTTCCTTTTTGGATGTCGTAGGCACGGGAAGCGGCGGCCAGGATGGCCGGCGCCTTGGGCGCCTTGGACACATCGTAGAGGAAGCGCTGGGTTCCGGGTTGCACGGACAGTTCCGTGTACACGGGGAGGTCGGCATCGTACAGGTCGATGAAGCAGCCTTCCAGCCGGTAGGGAGCGTCGCTGACGCCCTCGTCCACCACGGCCACCAGCTTGTAGGCGTCGCGGTCCAGGACAAAGTGGTTCTTCTCCTCAATGGGGCCGTACGCGTCCTTGACGGCTTCCAGCAGCAGGGAGTCGCCGCCCTCCTGCATCACGAATTCCTTGGGATCGTGCCGGAGGATGCGCACGTCGCCCTTGCCGTAGCGGTAGGTGCCTTCCACGGCGCCGGCTTCGATGCCCATCTGGGCGAAGAGGTGGTCGGAAGGGGCGGCATAGTGCTTGTCGCCGGTGTTCCACCATTCGCTCACGGTCTGGAAAGGATCCGCGTCGGTGGCGCAGTAAATCAGGTGCCCGCCTTTCTTTATCCACTGGGCCAGATACGTATGGGCTTCCGGGTCCAAGGGTTTCATGTTGGAGTAAGTCATCAGCAGCACTTTCACACCGTCCAGCGTCTTGGGATAGGAAAGGTTCTCGATGTGGGAAATCTCCACGGGGACGCCCCGTTTCAGCAGCGGCATGGCCAAGCCGTAGAAGTTGGACA
>CAJOMB010000096.1:5660-7731 GCA_905235615.1 uncultured Bacteroidales bacterium
AAACGCTGGAACATCAGGGAGTTCCCCATCAGCACGGAAATGCCGTGGGAACCGCTGAGCCGGGTGTCGCTCACAGGCACGTCGTGGGCGGCGTTCACCATCACCTGCATCATGGACGAGTAGTCCTTGGGGATGCGGATGCGCTCTTCGGAGTCGGCGCTGCGGCGGTAGTAGCCGCGGTAGATGCGCTCCGGCCAGGGCATAATCTCATAATCGGCAATCTGGGGATAGAGCAGCTGGGCGGTGAAGGTGGCCTGGTAGTTGCGCTTGTAGTCGGCCCAGTCCCGCGGCCAGTCTTCAATGGGGTCGGTCAGGAACCACACGCGGCGGCCGGTGGGGGCGGTCATGGAAGCCATGCATCCGTATTCCAGATAGGCCGTCTCGAACACGCGCTCCTTGTACACGCCGTTGTAGAAGTCCGGCGCACGGGACGTGCCGGTCCACACCTGGGCGATGTAGCCGTCCACGCAAGGAAGTGAGGCTAAGGATGCCTCAGGCGACACAATCTGCCACTGGGCATAGTTCAGCAGGGAATGGGTGGGCACATAGCATTTGACATCGCGGCCTAAGGATTTTCCGTATTCCTTGGCATAGGTAAAGGCTTCGTCCAGAGCCCGGTAGTACAGATGATATTTGAGTTTGGAGGAGAGGTAGGTGGCCTCCGGCGACTCGTCCTGGGGACGCCAGGGTGTGCCGTAATAGGCTTCCCACTCGCGCTTGAAGGCTTCGCTGTAGCCGCTGCGGGCCCAGAATTCCGGTTCCTCCAGGAAGATGGCGTCCACGCCGGCATCAATCACCCGCTTGATGTGACGCTCCTTGAAGTATTTCAGGTAGTTTTCCGTAGGTACAATGTAGGGGACCATCCGGCCGTGCCAGATGGTGTCGCCGTTCTCTTGTACCTGGCCTTCGTCCAAGTGCCACTCGCCATCCCATTTTCCGGTGAAATAGTCCTGGTATTCACCCCAGGCGATGCCGGTCATGAAATGGGTCGTATAGCCCTTTTCCTGCCAGGAAGCCAGACGGTCTTCCAGGCTCTGGCGACGGCCGTCCCGGTCGGAGGGGTTGCCTCCCACGCCGTACACCATCACGGCATCGGCCCGGTTGTCGATGTATTCATTCCAGCCGCGGGAGGTCTGGAAGGTGGTTTTGTCCGTGGTGTTCTGCTGCGCCCCCGGAGAGGCGCAGGCGGCGACCAGCAAGGCCGCACTTGTAATCAAGACAGCTCTTTTCATGTTTCAAAGATAATAAAAAGGGAGGATGAAAGAAAATGTTTTCATCCTCCCTCCACCTAAAAACCAACTATATTAACCAACTATGGAATATAGACTTCGATGGGCTCGGAATAGTTCCAGCGGCGGTTGCCCTCGGTGGCATAATTGATACGGGCGGCAGCGCGCACGTACACTTTGCGGCCGGAAGGGATGGCGCCTTTGGAAGAAATGCTCACTTCGCTGCCCAGCAGGGGTTCGAAGGAAGCTCCGGGATAGTCGATGGCATTGGACCAGCGGTCGTCGCGGGCACGGTAGCCGACGGACGAGGAGTAGCTCACGAAGAGCTGGATGTCGGTGACATTCAGGAAGTCGTCGCTGTAGCCGCCCATGGGCTCGATCTTGTTCTTGAAGTCGGCTTCGGAGACATTGCGGGTCACCTTCACATGGGCGGTAATCTTGCCGCCGGCGGCCTGCGGAATGCCCACGAGTTCCACGTTCAGGAACGGCTGGACGGTGAAGTTCACCTCCGTCTGGCCCTTGACGTGCGTGTTCACGCTCTCATCGGCCAGCAGGGTGCCGTCCGCAGTGCTGCGCACCAGCGGAATGAAGGGACCGTCCACGCGGATGTTGTAGTCGGCCTCGAACACTTTGGTGTTGTTGAACGTACCGTCGGGACGGCAATAGAAGTCGATGGGGGTTACATTTCCCTGCCAGGACGTCTCGGTGAGGCGGACCCGGATGCCTTCGGAACCCTGGTCGGTGAGAACCGGTTTGCCGGAGGCGTCCACCACCTTGCCGTACAGCGTCTCGGAAGGAGCGTTGTAGTTGTCAAGTTTGAACAGGGAGCAGGAGCTGGCGCA
>CAJOMB010000097.1:0-2798 GCA_905235615.1 uncultured Bacteroidales bacterium
CCCATCCAGGTGGTGATGGTTCCCATCTACAAGAGCGAGGAAGAGCACAATGCCGTGCTGGACAAGATGCATGAGGTGAAAAAGGCCCTCGAAGCCAAGGGCCATAGCGTGGAAATTGATGACCGCGACACCCTGCGTCCCGGCTTCAAGTTTGCCGAATGGGAGCTCAAGGGCGTTCCCGTGCGCCTTGCCATGGGGCCCCGGGATTTGCAGAACGGCACTGTGGAGGTGGCCCGCCGGGACACCCTGGAAAAGATTTCCGAGCCTATAGAGGGCCTGGAAAACAGGATAATCGGCCTGCTGGATGATATTCAGAAGAACATTTACAACAAGGCCCTCGCGTTCCGTGACGCTTCCATCCGTAAAGTAGATACCTGGGAGGAGTTCAAGGAGGAAATCGAGAAGGGAGGCTTCCTGCTCTGCCACTGGGACGGCACCGCCGAAACGGAGGCCAAAATCCAGGAAGAGACCAAGGCCACCATCCGCTGCATCCCCGTGGACAGTGCCGTGTGCATGGAAGAAGGCAAATGCGTCTATACCGGCAAGCCTTCCCACCAGCGAGTCCTCTTCGCCCGTTCTTACTAACATTGTCATTCAAGCGAAGAATCTCTAATTCCATATTGAAAATGAAGAAATTATTTGTAGCAGCAGCCGCCCTTCTCGCCACGCTGGCAGCATCGGCCCAAAATACCCAGACGGCAGCCCTGGAGGCCGCTGCCGCCCTGTCCGCGGCCGAAGACGCCCCCGAAAAAGTGGAAAAGCCCACCTATTGGACGCATACCGCCATCATGAACTTGAACTTCGGCCAGACATATCTGAGCCAGTGGGTGGCCGGCGGTTACAACAACGTGTCCCTGGCCGGAAATGTGGATGTGACGGCCCAGTATGCCAAGGATAAGCTCAAGGGAACCCACCGCGTCCAGTTGGATTACGGTTTCCTGTACAGCGCAGACAAGCCCATCCTGCAGAAAAACAAGGATCGCATCTACTTGGAGTCCGTGTGGAGCTACGATTCCTTCATCAAGACCCTGGCCTATTCCGCCAGCCTTGACTTCAAGACGCAGTTCCACAACAACTACGCCTACGGAACTCCCGCCACCCAGAAGGATGTGGACGGCAACGTGATTGAGCCTTCCGTGAAAGACTGGCTGGATGCCCGTACGCTCAAGTCCGGTTTCTTCGCCCCGGCCTACCTGAATATCGGTATCGGTGCCAAGTGGGCGCCCGCTCCCTGGATTACCCTCAACGTGGCGCCCCTCTCCGGTGGTGGCGTGTTCGTCTCCATCCCGGAACTGCGCAAGACCTACGGCATGGATCTCAAAAACGGCAGCACTACGGACTACACCAGCTTCCGGGCGGAATTCGGCGCCCAGATCAAACTGGACATGGGCTGGGTGATTAACGAACAGTTCTCCTATTCCACCCAGGCAACCATGTTTTACAACTATCTCACGCCCAAGGTAGAGCCCCGCTTCACCTGGGATAACAAGATTATGTGGAAGATTGCCAAATACTTCGCCCTCAACCTCACCACCAACCTCATCTACGATCCGCGTGTGATGGTGCGGGACAAAGACAAGGACGGCACGGTGGATTCCAAGGGCGTCCAGTTCCGGGAATACTTCGAATTCGGCTTTACGTACACCATTATCCGGAAGCATTAAGATGTTGCTGGTGGCTGTCAGCGGAGGTATCGACTCCATGTGCCTGGCTCAGAAGGTCCGCTTGGAAGGCGGGCCTTTTGCCATTGCACACTGCAACTTCGGCCTTCGGGGGGAAGAAAGTGACGGCGATGAAGCCTTTGTGACATGGTGGGCCCGCGAAAATAGGCTCCCTATTCACGTAAAACGCTTTGACACACAGGAATTTGCATCGGAACGGGGAATCAGCGTGGAGATGGCGGCCCGGCAGCTTCGCTACCACTGGTTCGGGCAACTGTGCCGGGAAAACGGCTACGAAGGCGTGGCCGTGGCCCACAATGCCAACGACAATGCGGAAACGCTGCTGCTGAACCTCCTCCGCGGAACCGGCCTGAAGGGCCTCACCGGCATGAAGGCCGATGGCTTTATCCCGGACCCGGACTATGCCGATGTTCCCCTGTATCGGCCCCTTCTGGGAATGACGCGGGAAGAGCTTGAGGCCTTTGCCCGGGAGCAGGGGCTTTCCTGGAGGGAAGACAGCACCAACGCGGAAAATGACTTCAAGCGGAACAAACTCCGCAACCTGGTTTTCCCCGTTTTCCGGGCAATCAACCCCCGTTTCGTGCAAACCCTGAACCGGGACATGGAGCGCTTTGCTGAAGAATTGGAGGCCCTCCGGAAGGGCATATACCCCTCGGAACCCTCCGGGGCTTCGCCCCTCCGTCCTTCCCACTGCCCTGCGGGCAGCGGGCCCCTCCCTCTAATGCGGCCGAGGGTGGCCACAGGTTCCGAGGGGTACATGCCCTCCCGGACAATCACCTCCCTCTCGCTGGAACCGTGGGACGGGACGGAGGCGGTGAAGCAGCCACAAGGGATGCTCATCTTAGATGCGGACAAGGCCGGAGACCTGGTGGAAGGAAGATGGGAGAGCGGAGACTGGATTAAGCCGCTGGGCGCTCCGGGCCGCAAAAAGATGCAGGACTGGTTCACGGACCACCACATTCCGGCCCCGGAGAAAGCTTTTCTTCCGCTCTATAAATCGGCCTCAGACCCCCATCACGTGCTGGCCGTGGCCGGATTCTGCATAGACGACAGCGTGAAAGTGACGAAGGCCACCCGACGGATTTTTCGGATTTCGCATAAAAATGCTTAACTTTG
>CAJOMB010000097.1:2803-5824 GCA_905235615.1 uncultured Bacteroidales bacterium
ATATGAATCGCAAAGTATTACTTATGATCCTGGACGGTTGGGGAGAAGGCAATCACGACTACTCCAACGCCATCTGGACCCAGGGAGCGCCCCATATCGACGCCCTCCGTGCCAAGTACCCCTACGGACACCTGCAGGCCTGCGGGGAATATGTAGGCCTTCCGGACGGCCAGATGGGCAATTCCGAGGTGGGACACATGAACCTGGGCGCCGGCCGCGTGGTTTATCAGGATCTGGTAAAGATCAATATGGCCTGCCGGGACCACAAGCTCCTGGAAAATACGGAAATCAAGGCCGCATACGACTATGTGAAGAAATCCGGGAAGAAACTGCACCTGATGGGCCTCACCTCCCACGGTGGCGTACACAGCTCCCTGGACCATGTTTATGAATTCCTACGCGTGGCCAAAGAAAAGGGTTTGGACAAAGTGTATGTTCACGCCTTCATGGACGGCCGTGACACGGACCCCCGCAGCGGACTGGGCTTTGTAAAGGAGCTGGAGGAGAAAATGGCCGCCACCACCGGTAAGGTGGCTTCTGTCTGCGGCCGATTCTACGCCATGGACCGAGACAAGCGCTGGGGCCGCGTGAAAGAGGCCTACGACCTACTGGTAGAAGGCAAGGGCGCCGCTTTTGAAAGCGCCCAGGAAGGCATCCAGGCCAGTTATGATGCCGATGTTACGGACGAATTCATCAAACCCATTGTTGTCACAGAGAACGGAAAGCCCGTGGCCACCATCGAGGAGGGAGACGCCGTCATCTTTTACAACTTCCGCAACGACCGCGCCCGCGAGCTCACCGCTGTCCTCACCCAGCAGGACATGCCGGAGGAAGGCATGCACACCCTTCCCCTGTATTACTGCTGCCTCACTCCCTACGACGCCTCCTTCAAGGGCGTACACATCCTCTTTGACAAGGAACTGGTGCAGGACACCCTGGGAGAGACCGTTTCCAAGGCCGGCAAGCACCAGCTTCGCATAGCGGAAACGGAGAAATACGCCCACGTCACCTTCTTCTTCAACGGTGGCCGTGAGACGGTCTTCGAGAACGAGGAGCGCATCCTGGTAAACTCCCCCAAGGTTCCCACTTATGACCTCCTGCCCCAGATGAGCGCCCCCGAAGTGGCCGAAAAGCTCATCGCTCAGATCCGCAGCGGCAAGCAGGACTTGATTATCCTCAACTTCGCCAACGGAGACATGGTGGGCCATACCGGCGTCTATACCTCCATCACCCAGGCTGTCACCTGCATTGACCGTCTGGTGGGAGAGGTGGTGGAAGAAGCCATCGGGCAGGACTATGTAGTTCTCCTGACGGCAGACCACGGCAACGCAGACTTCGCCGTGAACGCTGACGGAACACCCAATACCGCCCATTCCCTCAACACGGTTCAGTTCGTGGTCATCAATGCCGGGGATGAGGTGAAGACCGTGAAGGACGGAGCCCTCTGCAATGTGGCTCCCACCATCCTCAAACTGATGGGAATCCCCCAACCCGCCGCCATGACGGCAGAGCCGCTGATATAAATGACAGAGTACACCGCCAAGTTTTTAGCCCAGCTGCTTAAAGGCACCGTAGAGGGTGACCAGAATGCCAGCGCCACCAAGTTTGCCAAAATTGAAAACGGCAAACCCGGAACGCTGAGCTTCTACGCCAACCCCAAATACGAGTCCTATGTATATACCAGTGAAGCCTCCATCCTTATCGTAAACAAGGATTTCGAGCCCAAACAGCCCGTCAAACCCACCTTGGTGCGGGTAGAGAACTCCTACACCGCCGTGGCGGAACTCCTCAAATATGCATCGGCCCAAAAGAAAAAAAGCGGATGGCACCGGAGCCTGAGGGCACGGTGGTTCCCCTTCTCCACCCGTTTTGGCAAGAATGTCTATCTGGGAGCCTTCTCCTATGTGGGCCGGAAGGTCCGGGTCGGAGACAACACCGTCATCCATGAGAACGTGACCGTCGGTGACGGCACCGTTATCGGCAAAAACTGCATCCTGTATCCCGGAGTCCGCATTTTCCCGGGCATGGTTATCGGAGATAACGTAATCCTCCACTCCGGATGCATCATCGGAGACGACGGCTTCGGCAATGCTCCCCGGGAGGACGGAAGCTGGGAAAAGATAGAGCACCTGGGGAACGTAATTATCGGCAACGACGTGGAAATAGGCTCCAACACCACCATAGACCGCGCCCAGATGGAATCCACCATCATCGGGAACGGTGTAAGGATAGACAATCTCTGCATGATTGCCCACAACGTGGTCATCGGAGACCACACCGTGATGGCGGCCCAGACGGGTATTGCCGGCTCCACGGAAGTGGGTAAATACTGCATGTTCGCCGGACAGGTGGGCATTGCCGGCCATCTCAAGATTGCCGACCATACCATTATCCTGGCCCAAGGCGGAGTAAGCGGAAATGTCCGCAAAGAAAACCAGATTATCATGGGGACTCCCGCTTTTGACTCCAAAAAGTACCTGAAAGCCTACGCCCTGTTTAAACGCGCAGCAGAGGAATGACAAAAAATCAGCATACCCTCAAAAAGGCCTGCTATTTCCAAGGAAAAGGCCTCCACACCGGCACCTACTCGCACATGAAGGTGATGCCGGCCCCGGCCGATACAGGCATCGTATTCCGCCGTACGGATCTTCGTTCCAAGCCTGTCATAGAGGCCATCGCGGAGAATGTTTCCAATACAGCCCGCAGCACCACCATCTCCCACAACGAGGCCGTGGTGGTTACCATCGAGCACCTGATGAGCGCCTTCACGGGCATGGGAATCGACAATGCCATCGTTGAACTGGACAATATCGAAGTGCCCATCCTGGACGGCAGCGCCCGGTATTACATCGAAGCCATCATGAAGGATGGCGTCCAGAACCAGGGCGTGCCCAGAAAATACATCGACATCCCCCAATCCCTGGAAATCCGGGATGACAAAACGGGTTCATGGGTCCGGATAGAACCGGCAACCGCCCCGTCGGCCGATGTCACCGTAGATTTCAATTCCAAGATTCTGGG
>CAJOMB010000097.1:5873-6472 GCA_905235615.1 uncultured Bacteroidales bacterium
TTCGTATTCTTCCATGAAATCGAGTATCTGTTCCGCAACAACCTCATCAAGGGAGGAGATGTGGACAACGCCATCGTGATTGTGGAACACCCCGTAACCGAGGAGCAGCTGAGTTCCATCACCTATTTGTTCAACCTGCCGGATCTACGCATTACGGACGAAGGCTATCTGAACAACCTGCAACTCCATTTCCCCGACGAGTGCGGCCGGCACAAGCTGCTGGACCTGCTGGGAGACCTCCGGCTGGCCGGTGGATATCTCAACGCCCGCATCACGGCCTACAAGCCGGGGCATTCCATCAACACAAAAGCTGCCAAGGCCCTCAGAGCCTTGCTTAAATAACCTGCTGTAACTATGAATCAGATTCATCCTCTTGCCTGTGTAAATCCCGGAGCCAAACTGGGAGAAAACGTCGTTGTGGGCCCCTTTGCTTTCATTGACGAGAATGTAGAGATTGGAGACGGCTGCCATATCATGAACGGAGCCACCGTCCTGAACCATGTTAAAATGGGTAAGAACTGCACCGTTTTTCCGGGCGCCGTGGTGGGCGCCATCCCGCAGGACCTCAAGTTCGAGGGAGAAGAAAGCTGGGTGGAGAT
>CAJOMB010000097.1:6521-12134 GCA_905235615.1 uncultured Bacteroidales bacterium
GGAAAGGCCGTCACCCGCATCGGGTCCGACACCCTGCTCATGTCCTACTCTCACATTGCCCACGACTGCCAGATTGGCAACCACTGCATCATCGTGAGCTATGTGGGCCTGGCCGGGGAAACGGACGTGGACGACTGGGCCATCCTGGGCGGCAAGTCGGGGACGCACCAATTCTGCCATGTGGGGACCCACGCTTTCGTAGCCGCTACTTCCCGCATCACGAAGGATGTACCGCCTTATGTACTCGCAGGACGGGAACCGCTGGTGTTTGAAGGTGTGAACCGGGTGGGGCTGCTCCGCCGCGGCTTCTCCGAAGAGACGGTCAATGAGATCAAAGACATTTACGACGCCATCTACTTCCAGGGGATGAATGTTTCCCAGGCGCTGGAACACATTGAGGCGAACTTCCCTGCTTCCGAGCACCGGGACGTGATTCTCCATTTCATCCGCAGTTCCCAGCGCGGCATCATCTCCAAGCTGCGCGTCCGTTAGTGCTGCTTTCCACCGCATACTTCCCGCCGGTAAGCTATCTGTCGCTCCTGGCAAAAGAAATGACCCTGTCCCAGGACAGGGTTTTGCCGTCCCATGTGTTCATAGAAGCCTGCGAGAACTACCAGAAACAGAGTTACCGCAACCGCTGCTACATTCTGGCGGGAGACGGCGTCCAAATGCTCCAGGTGCCGGTGAAACATTCCCTTAAGGGGGAAGTGCCCCTTTCTTCCACGTCGCTTCGCGACCCTGTACGGGCAAATGTTCCAGAAAGGGGCACTTCCCCCTTGAATATATGTTCCATCCTGGTGGATTATTCCACCCCCTGGGTGGTGCGGACGCAACGGGCCCTTGACACGGCCTATGAGACATCGGCCTATTATGAATACTACCGGGACGAAGTTTTTGCCCTTTTGGAGGCGCAGCCCCGGACGCTTTGGGAGCTGAATCTTTCCACCATCCGTTTCCTGATGGAAAAGACCGGAATCCAATGCGAGCTCTCCCCTACCTCCGAATTCGTACCTCCGGGCGAGGGCCCGGCCGATGACTACCGCTACACCCTCCATCCCAAGAAGGCCGACACCATCCTCTCAGACATCGGACTGGACAAAACCTACTATCAGGTTTTTCAGGAGCGGATGGGCGGCTTCACCCCAAAAATGAGCTGTCTGGACCTCCTTTTCAATGAAGGCCCAGACAGCATCTTATGGCTCAAAGCTTTATAAGCTCCGTTTGATTTCCACAATCTGGAAGGCTTCGATAATGTCTCCGGGGTGGATGTCGTTGTAACGCTCCAGACCGCAGCCACACTCCATGCCGGCAGGCACTTCCTTGGCCTGATCCTTGCCCCTCTGGAGGGAAGACAGGGAACCGGTGTACACCACGATGCCGTCCCGGATGAGGCGGACATCGGCCTTCTGGGTAAGTTTTCCTTCTTTCACCAAGCAGCCCGCAATGGTTCCCACCTTGGAAATCTTGAAGGTCTGCTTCACCTCCACCGTGGCGGTCACCTCTTCCTTCTTCTCCGGCTCCAGCATACCCTCGATACCTTCCTTCACCTCGTTGATACAGTCGTAAATCACGGAGTAGAGGCGGATTTCGATGCCTTCCTTCTCGGCGGCGCGGCGGGCTTCGGCGCTGGGACGCACCTGGAAGCCGATGATCACGGCATCGGAGGCCTCGGCCAGCAGCACGTCGGACTCGCTGATGGCACCCACGGCCTTGTGAATCACATTCACGCGAACCTCCTCGGTGGAGAGCTTGATGAGGGAATCGGACAGGGCTTCCACGGAACCGTCCACATCGCCCTTCACGATGACGTTGAGTTCCTTGAAGTTACCAATGGCAATACGGCGGCCGATTTCCTCCAGCGTAAGGTGCTTCTGCGTCTTGATGCCCTGGATGCGGATGAGCTGCTCACGGCGCTGGGCAATGCTCTTGGCCTCTTTTTCATCGGCCATGATGTTGAACTTCTCACCGGCGGCAGGGGCTCCGTTCAGGCCCAGCAGGGACACCGGCGTGGAAGGTCCGGCGCTTTCCACCTTCTGGCCGCGCTCGTTGAACATGGCCTTTACGCGGCCGTAGTAGCTGCCGGAGATAATCACGTCGCCCACATTCACCGTACCGTCCTGCACCAGCACCGTGGCCAGATAGCCGCGGCCCTTGTCCAAGGAGCTTTCAATGACGGCGCCGCTGCCCAGCTTGTCGGGATTGGCCTTGAGCTCCAGAAGGTCGGTCTCAAAGAGCACCTTGTCCAGGAGCTTGTCCACATTGATGCCCTTCTTGGCCGATATTTCCTGGCACTGGTACTTGCCGCCCCAGTCTTCCACCAGGATGTTCATCTCGGAGAGCTGGCGACGGATGGTATCGGCATTGGCGCCGGGCTTGTCTATCTTGTTGATGGCGAAGACCATGGGAACGCCGGCGGCCTGTGCATGGGCGATGGCTTCCTTGGTCTGGGGCATCACGGCGTCATCGGCCGCCACGATGATGATGGCCAGGTCCGTCATCTGGGCACCGCGGGCACGCATGGCGGTGAAGGCCTCGTGACCGGGGGTATCCAGGAAGGTGATGTGACGGCCACTGTCCAGCGTGACGCTGTAGGCGCCGATGTGCTGGGTAATGCCGCCGGCCTCACCGGCAATCACGTTGGAATTGCGGATGTTGTCCAGCAGGGAGGTCTTACCGTGGTCCACATGGCCCATCACGGTAATCACCGGAGGACGCTCCACCAGGTCTTCTTCCCGGTCGGGTTCCTGCTGCCGGACTTCTTCCGAGAGTTCGGCGGTCACGAATTCCACCTTGTAACCGAATTCCTCGGCCACCAGCACCAGGGTTTCGGCGTCTAAGCGCTGGTTGATGGAAACCATCATGCCCAAGGACATGCAGGCGCCTATCACCTTCACCACCGGGGTGTTGTTCATGAGGGTGGCCAGGTCGTTCACGGTTACGAACTCCGTTACCTTGAGCACCTTGTTCTCCGCGGCGGCGGCCTCCATCTCCTCCTGGGAGCGGATGGCGGCAATCTCGCGCTTCTCCTTGCGGTGCTTGGCGCCGAAGTTGTTCTTGGTGCTCTCGTTCATGCGGGCGTACGTCTCCTTCACCTGCTTCTGGATTTCCTTCTGCATCTCTTCCTGCTCGGCCTCGGTCATGGCAGGCTTGAAGCGGTCTCCCTTCTTGCGGCCCTTTCCGGAGGGCTGGGCGGCGTTGTCCTTGCGCTTGTTGTCGTTTTTCTTGGGGGCTTTCTCGGCCTGGACCTTGGTCACGTCCACTTTCTGGGAACCGGCGGCCTTGATGCGCTCGCGCTTCTTGCCCTTCTTGGGGTCAAACTGGGAAAGGTCTATCTTGCCAAGCACCTTGAAGGGAGCGGCAGCCTCGGGGGCGGGAGCGGCGGCAGGTTCTTCCACTGGGGTCGGGGTGGAAGGCACCTCGGGCTCCGGCTGGGGCTCGGGTTCAGGTTCCGGTTCCACTACGGGCTCGGGCTCCGGATCAGGTTCGGGCTCCACTACGGGCTCCGGTTCCGGCTCAGGTTCAGGTTCAGGTTCAGGTTCAAGCTCGGGCTCAGGTTCTGCCACGGGTTCCGGTTCTGCCACGGGTTCCGGTTCGGGCGTCACCGTGCGGGAGAGGTTGTTGCTCTTGATCACGGTCACGCGCTCGGGTTCATCCTCCTCCATATCGTCATCCTGCTTTTTGGAGGCCTTGTCCAGGATTTCCGTGAGCTTCACGTCCACTTTCTCGGCCTGTTCCTTCAGCTCCAGGTCCTTGCCGAATTTCTTGTGCAGCTCCGGCAGGAACTCGTCCGAAATCTTGATATTCGGATTGGCGTCCTCGATGGCGGCGCCTTGGGAATTGAGGAAGTCCACCAGGGTGTCAAGCCCGATGTTGAATTGTTTGATCAGTTTCGATAGTCTTACTTCTGCCATATATCAACCCCTTTTTTTTCTAAAATTAATCCTCAAACTCTTCACGAAGGATGCGGAGCACCTCTTCCACGGTTTCGTCCTCCAGGTCGGCGCGGGAGGCGATATCGGCCGGAGAGATGGCCATGACGCTACGGGCGGTGTCGCAGCCGATGGACTGCAGGCGCTCGATCACCCAGGGATCGATGACATCCGTGAACTCGCTCAGGAGCACGTCGTCCTCCTCCTCTTCGCTTTGCTGGATTTCGCGCCAGACCTCGATCTCGCGGCCCACCAGCATACCGGCCAGCTTGATGTTCACGCCGCCCTTGCCGATACCTTTCTTCACCTCATCGGCATGCATATAGACCTTGATCTTGTCTTCGGGACCGGTGCCCAGGTCGATGCGGGAGATGCGGGCCGGATTGAGGGCGCGCTGGATCATGAGCTGCGGGTTGGTGCTCCACTGAATCACGTCGATGTTCTCGTTGCGGAGTTCGCGGACGATGCCCATGATGCGGGAGCCCTTGACGCCGATGCAGGCGCCGATGGGGTCGATGCGGTCATCATAGGATTCCACGGCCACCTTGGCACGCTCGCCGGGGATGCGGACCACCTTCTTCACGGTGATGAGGCCGTCGTAGATTTCCGGCACCTCCATCTCGAAGAGTTTCTCGAGGAAGCTCTCGGAGGTACGGGACAGGACGATATAAGGCGTGGTGTTGTTCTTCATCTCCACGCTCTTGATGATGGCGCGTACGGAATCGCTCTTCTTGAAACGCTCGCCGGGAATCTGCTCGCTCTTGGGCATACGCAGTTCGTTGCCGTCCTCGTCCAGGATGAGCACCTCGTTCTTCCAGGTCTGGTACACCTCGCCGGTGAAGATTTCGCCCACGCGCTCGGAGTATTTCTTGAACACATTGGCCTTCTCGATATCCATGATGCGGCCCTGGAGGTTCTGGCGGATGTTCAGGATGCCGCGGCGGCCGAAGGAAGCGAGGGAGAGCTTGCGGGCGAAGGTATCGCCTATCTCGTAGTCGTCGTCACCGGTCTCGGCCTTGATTTCGTCCACGGTAATCTGGGTCACAGGGTCTTCCACATTTTCCACCACCTCAAAGTTCTGGTAAATCTCGCAGTCACCCTTGTCCACGTTGATAATCACGTCGAAATTGTCCGCGCTGCCGTAGGTCTTGGCCAGCTGGGTAAGGAACACATCCTTCAAAACGCCCAGCATCACGGGACGGTCGATGCTCTTTTCTTCCTTGAAATCCTTGAAAGCGTCAATCAAGGTGATTTCTTTCTCTTTTTCTTTTGCCATTTTATGTTTGTATTATTTGAATTCGATAATAGGCCGGACAGCGTTGATTTGCTCAAAGGGGATCAGCGTTTCGTCCACCGTGACGGCCTGCTCGCTTGCAGCAACAAGTACGCCCTTTACCTTCTTTCCCCCTTTCATCCATACGTCCACCCGGGTTCCCAGGGCCTTCTGATACTGCTTCATCACCTTGAAAGGACGGTCCAGCCCGGCCGATGACACCGTAAGGGCGTAATCCTCCACGTCCTGGTCAAAGACCTCATGCATCAGCTTGTCAATGGCGGCGCAGTCTTCCCAGTCCACCATCCCCTCTTCCTTCTCGATGACAATCTCGATGTCATTGTCTGCGCTCACGCTCACCTCCACCAGGAAGCAGCCCCGCTGCGCAAGTTCCGGCTCTATCGCCTTTTT
>CAJOMB010000097.1:12159-12509 GCA_905235615.1 uncultured Bacteroidales bacterium
GCCCTTGGGGCGTTCTGTCATGCCCGGCCCGACCGGGCATCTTTATAAAAAAAGATAGGGGACCGTCGTCCTCTATCTCGTTCACGGGTGCAAATGTACAAAGAATTATCCGGAAATGCAAATTCTAGGATTTGTTCACGCCAGGCCTGTTTTCTGCCACTTACTTCCAAGCCTCCAGCCCAAGGCCGATAATCAATCATTTTCGTTCTCAAAGAAAAGGAGCGTGAGTGGGTCGGTACGGACTTGCATAAGAAGAAGTATGCCGATTTCTTTGATGAACACGTGTTTGGAAAGACATGAACGAAATCTTTTGGATTTTGCAAAGAAAACTCTTAGATTTGCAAAAGTTT
>CAJOMB010000098.1 GCA_905235615.1 uncultured Bacteroidales bacterium
GTTCTTTCAGAGCCTCAATGGCCACTTGGGCCTTGAACTCAGGCGTGTACTTTTTGCGTGATGTCTTTCCCATATTCGACAACAAAGTTAAGTGTTTTTTATTTGTCTTAACTCCGTGTCCAGTTTCAGGGGACCATTATACACGGAGAGCATCGCTGTCCAAAATCACCAAATCATATAAGCTTCTTACCGATGCGCAGATGCTGGACTGGGAGAAACTCGCCGAACATTGCACCGGAGCATCCGTCTTCGGCCAGAAGGCAAAAATCTCCGGTATTAACTTGTATGTTCTCCATTTTTAAAAAGCCCGAAGCGTACATCAAGGTAATTACAAAACTGGGGACCATGAAGGTTGGGATGACTCGCGAGGAGCTGACATCTTCGGGTGTTCAGGAGAACCTACAAAACAAGCGCGCTCGTTTTATTGAAGAAACGGGGACAGACAAAGCTGTCCATCTGGTATTGGTCAGTGCGGCAGGAGTGGTTATGAATCCATACGTCGGCGAGTTTCAAAAAGTCATCACCCTGGATGATTTATTTGCCGATTACAACGAAATATAATTTGCGAAAACTTTCAATTTTCGCAGATTATACCGATTGTCTTTCCTCGTCTCGGCCACCTGCATCTGACTGAAAGTCAGTTGCGCCCTTGTGTAATGTCTGATAGGAGTCACACGCCCGCCATCTGATACGTGCAAATGGTTTTTAACTACCCCAAGAGCACATCCAAGGCCATCATGAGGGCAAATCCCAAGGCAAAACCCACGGTGCCCAGGTTGGAGTGGGAGCCCTCGGCCGTTTCCGGGATGAGTTCCTCCACCACCACGTACAGCATGGCGCCGGCGGCGAAGGCCAGCATGTAAGGCATGATGCCCGTTATGGCCGATGCCAGCAGCAGCACCAAGGCTCCCCCGATGGGTTCCACGATGCCGCTGAGGCTGCCGATGGCAAAGGACCGCCAGCGGCTGTTGCCGGCGGCCCTGAGGGGCATGGAGATGATGGCGCCCTCCGGCACGTTCTGGATGGCGATACCCAAGGAAAGGGCCAGGGCTCCGGCCATGGAGAAATCGGCCGTGAGGGCTCCGGCGATGGCCACACCCACGGCCATGCCCTCTGGGAAATTGTGGATGGTGACGGCCAGGGCCAGCTTGGCGGTACGGGACAGGCTGCTGCGGGGGCCTTCCACATCGCCGGTGGCATGGATGTGCGGCGTAACATAGTCAATGAGCAGGAGGAAGGCGAAACCGGCCAGAAGCCCCAGCACGCAGGGCACCACGCTGCCGCCGGACATGTCCATGGAAGGAATGAGCAGCGACCACACGGAAGCGGCCACCATCACACCCGAAGCAAAGCCCAGAAGCAGCTTCTGAAGCGGCTGGGGCATGTCTTTTTTCATGAAAAACACAAAGGCCGATCCAAGGGCTGTTCCCAGGAAGGGAATGATGAGGGCGGTGAAAACAGCTTCCATATCCTTTAATTCCTTGTCAAAGTTAGGAATATTTTTTATCTTTAAGGCTACATTAAAACGATAAGCATGAAAAAAATCATCGAATGTGTGCCCAATTATAGCGAGGGACGGGACAAAACGGTCATAGATGCCATTGTAGCGGCCATCCAGACCGTAGAAGGCGTGAAAGTGCTGGATGTGGACCCCGGAGAGGCCACCAACCGTACGGTGGTCACCTTTGTGGGAGAGCCGGAGCCGGTGTGCGAGGCCGCCTTTCGCGGTGCAGCCAAAGCGCAGGAACTGATTGACATGCGCCGGCATCACGGGGCCCATCCCCGCAGTGGCGCCACGGACGTGCTGCCCCTCATTCCCGTCGCCGGCATCACATTGGAAGAGTGTGCACAGCTGGCCCGGGAGCTGGCCGAAAGGCTATGGAAGGAGCTGGGCATCCCCTGCTACTGCTATGAGGCGGCCGCCTTCAAGCCGGAGCGCAGGAACCTGGCCGTGTGCCGGGAGGGAGAGTATGAGGCCCTGCCGGAAAAAATGGCCGATGAAGCCCGCAAGCCGGACTTTGGCGGGTCCTGGAACGAGACCGTCGCCCGCAGCGGCGCCACCAACGTGGGCGCCCGGAACTTTTTAGTGGCGGTGAATTTCAACCTGAACACCACCTCCACCCGCCGCGCCATGGCGGTGGCCTTCGACGTGCGCGAGAAAGGGCGCAAAGCCCCCGACGGCGAGCATTGGATTCCCGGCACCCTCAAAGGCACCAAGGCTATCGGCTGGTACATAGACGAATACGGCATTGCGCAGGTTTCCATGAACATCACGGACATAGAGGCCACTCCCCTGCACGTGGCCTTTGAAGAGGTTTCCCGCGCCGCTGCAGCCCGGGGCCTTCGCGTCACCGGAGCGGAGATTGTGGGCCTGGTGCCCAAAAAGGTGCTTGTAGAAGCCGGCCGCTTCTATTTGGAAAAGCAGCAGCGCTCCTTGGGCATCAGCGAGGAGGAGATGATCAAAATCGCTGTCAAGAGCATGTCCTTAGACGATTTGAAACCCTTCAACCCGCAGGAGAAGGTCATCGAATATATCATGGCCGATGCCCCCCACGGCCTCGTTCAAATGACGCTGGAAGGCTTCACCCGAGAAACGGCCTCGGAGAGCGCCGCGCCGGGCGGCGGGTCGGTATCGGCCGCCATGGGAGCCTTCGGAGCGGCCCTTGCCACCATGGTAGCTAACCTGAGCGCCCACAAACGCGGCTGGGACGAGCGCTGGAAGGAGTTTTCCGACGTGGCCGAGGAAGGCCAGAAGCTGGTGAACGAGCTGCTGGCCCTCATTGATGAAGACACCGCCGCCTTCAACCGCATCATGGCCTGCTTCTCCATGCCCAAGGGAACGGATGAGGAGAAAGCCGCCCGCTCGAAGGCTATCGAGGAGGCCACGCTCTACGCCGCCCAGGTGCCGCTCAAGACCATGGAGGCCAGCCTCAAGGCCCTGCCGTTGGCCTTGCAGATGGCCAAGACGGGAAATCCCGCATCGGCCTCCGATGCCGGTGTGGCTGCCCTGGCCGCCGTGGCCGCCATCCGCGAGACCACGGCGCAAACGCTCTACAACCATGCGGTTTATTCCGATGACAACGGTCAAACCTGGCATGTGTCGGGGCGCGCTTCCACTTCGGGCGATGAGGCCAAAGTAACCGAGCTCGTCGATGGTCGTATCTTGATGAGCATCCGCCATGCGGGCAACCGCTGGTACAACATCTCCGAGGACGGCGGCGAGACCTGGCAGCCCACAGTTTCGACGTGGTACGACATTACTGCCCCCGCCTGCAATGGCGATATAATTCGTTATACATCAGTAAATCAAGGAGATGACAGAAACCGTCTGCTCCATTCGGTGCCCTACGGCAACTCGCGCACCAACGTGACGGTCTATGTGAGTTACGACGAAGGCGAAACGTGGCCCGTGAGCAAGTGCATCGTGCCTTACAGCTCAGCCTATTCCTCGCTTTGCGTCCTTCCCGACGGCACCATCGGCCTTTATGTAGAGGAATCCTACGAGGGTGCTTCGGGCTATTCGACGGTGTTCTACAACTTCAGCCTCGACTGGCTCACCGATGGCAACGACACCTTTGACCCAACGGGAGTCACAGAGAATCAAATACAAACGGAATCCTTGAAGGTTTATCCTGTGCCCGCAACATCCTTTGTTACAATTGAAGCAGAGGGGTTGAAAACTATCAATGTTTACAATGCGTTAGGTCAGACTGTTAAGACCGTTCAGACTAATACTGTTTCGGAAGTTCGCTTGGATGTTTCAGAGTGGGCGACTGGAGTGTACTTGGTTGAGGGAGTGGATGATAATGGCTTCAGAAAAGCAGTACGATTTGTGATTACTCCTTAATCCACTTCCCCGAGGCGATTTTTTGGGTGCCTTGACAGATTTCCCATAGATAAAGCCCTGATTTCCAGTCGGCGGTGTTGATATTGGTTTGGAAGTCGAAAAGTTGTGCGTGAACCAAACATCCTTGAAGGTCGTAGAAACGGATGACTGAACGCTCGAAAGGAGCGGTAATAGTCACGGAGCCGTTGCCGGGATTGGGATACACCTTGCAGGCCTCGTTGTCCTTCTCTTCAACGGAATTATAAGTTGGGGCTTCAGTATAAATATACTCAATCTCCATTTCGTTGAAGGAGCTGCAATGCTCACGCAATTCACTTTCCTGCATGGACAGCAAAGGATTGTTGAAAATGAAAATGCTGTTTTTGAAAGGCTGATAGACATAAAAGAGGGTGTCGTCTTCATAATCCCAAGCCAACAAAGTTTCCTCGGTTTCTCTAAAAATCGAAATGTTCTTGCATAGGCCATTTGCATCATAAACATACAAAGCTTTCTTGTTGAGGTTCCATTCGTCGCCCGACCATTCGCCCATCCGATGCTCTTCGATGCGACCTTCAAAATTGAAAACATTCACAAACTTGCTCGCATTGACCCATCGGCCGTCTTCCCAGTTTTGCTTGATTTCGGTCTCCAATTCGCCATTGTCGGTGTAGGTGTAGGTCGTCAAACTCAGGGGCGATGTTTTCGAGTCCTTTTGGATGGAAATCAATCGGTAATCGTCATCATAACGATAGGTTTCAATGGAAATCACCTCATATTCTTTGGAGTACGGATGCTCATACATCGTTTCCTTTCTCGTTTTCCCATTGTCAAAATACTCGTAAGTCCAATAACTCCAGAGAGAATCTGTTTCGTTGAAATAATAATTGTAATAGTCGAAGAGTTCTTTCTTTTCAAGCCTGCCGTATGCATCGTATGTAAACCCATATCTGTAGGAGTGTGTTATCCCATAATCGTCTCCATCATGATAGATGCTGCTTACTTTGTCGTTCTTATAATAGTATCTGAAGGTTTCAAAATAAACCGGCACAGAACCATTCCGGATTCGTATTTTCGTGAGAAAATCTCCGTCATAAGAATAAGTCTTGCCGGGGTCACCATAGGCATAATTGAAAGTCTTGAGCTTTCCGTCGCCATAATAGTCAAAGTCTGCATGTGACGAACTTAGCACGTCTCCAGAGGCGTCGTGTCTGGTCAATGTAATATGACTGGGTTGGGCGATGCTGTCGACAATTGAACTGGCAAAAGAAGACCCCGTAGCAAATGCGCAAATAAGTAAGGTGCTGATTATACGTTTCATTTTATCTGCTTTTGTTGGTTAGTTTGATTAATTTGGCTGACTTTATGGGCAACCAAGATACACATTTTTGGCAATAATATAGCTGTTGACCCGCAAAAATAGTAAAATTTTCGCTTTTCTATGCGGGCGCTTCGAGCTATTCGACGGCGTTGTAGTCCTTACAGCTTCAGTTTGCCGTTTTTCGCTTTCGTGAAGGCGGCGAAGTCCTTCCACAGCTGATTCAGTTGCTTCTTGTGGGTGCAGAGTTTTTCGGAGCAGTTTTGGCAGCCGAGATAGCCGTTGGTCACCTCCGAGAAACGCTCGGGATGTTTGAAAAACGCGATTTCCCAACGGGCCAGCAGCACCATCGACAGGGCCAGCAGGCTCCATGTGTAGCTCTTTTTGACGAAAAACAAGGGCGTGAACATCATGGCGTAGTCCCAGTTGTAGATGCGGCAGGTGCAACAGCATTTGTTTTTCAGGAACCAAGTCTGGAACGGGCAGAAAAACAGGATGTAAATCATGTCGGAGACCGAATAGGCAAGGCAGAGCAGAATCATGATGCCGTCGTCGAAGATGCCGGCCATGCGCAACGCGCCGAAGACGAGGTTGAACGAAATCCACACCAAGGCGACTATAAAGACAGCGTTATTGCCCTGAATCACGATGTTGGTCTTTCCCGTTTTGACGTAGTTGCAGGCAAACTGTTTCTGGCAGCTCGGACTCTCCCATCGCGAAGGAAAAAATCTCAGAATCATCTCGATAACGAACATAACCCACACCGCCGTCAAGATGACGGGACGGCTTTCTATGACCTCTTCGATGTTGTGACCACCACGCGTGCGATAGAGGATGTAATACACAAGCACGGTGATGAAAATCACTGAGCGAATCACCAATTTGATGTAGTGAATCGTGCTTACGGCGGTCAGGCGGGGCTTTTGTTGCTGGTTG
>CAJOMB010000099.1 GCA_905235615.1 uncultured Bacteroidales bacterium
TCGCAGGTGCGTCGGGACATTGTCCGCATGGTTACGGCGGCCGGCTCCGGTCATCCCGGCGGCTCCATGTCCACCGCAGACATCCTCACCGCCCTCTATTTCGAAGTGATGGATCAGGATCCCGCCACCTGGACCCGTGACGGCAAGGGACAGGACCAGTTCATCCTCTCCGCCGGCCATCTGGCACCCGTATATTATTCCGTTCTGGCCCGTGCCGGTTATTTCCCGGTGCAGGAGCTGGGCACCCTTCGCAAGCTGGGTTCCCGTCTGCAGGGCCATCCCTCCATCCGCCGGGGTCTTCCGGGCATCACCCAGGCTTCCGGCTCCCTGGGACAGGGCGTTTCCGTGGCCGCCGGCCTGGCGCTGGCCAAGAAGCTGGACGGAGACAAGAAGCATGTGGTGTATGTCCTCTGCGGTGACGGCGAGTCCGAGGAGGGCCAGATCTGGGAAGGCGCCGAGTTCGCCACCCACCATGCCCTGGGCAACCTGATTGGCATGACAGACTGGAATGGCCAGCAGATTGACGGCTCCATCGAGTCCGTGTGCGGCGGCGGAGACCTGCAGCTCAAATGGCAGGCTTTCGGCTGGAACACCGTCACGGCCGACGGTCACGACATGGAAGCCATCCTCACGGCCTTTGCCAAGGCCAAGGAGATGGGCAAGAAGACCAATCGGCCCACGATGATCCTCTTCAAGACAGACATGGGACATGGCGTGGACTTCATGGCCGGCACCCACAAGTGGCACGGCAAGGCTCCGTCCCAGGAACAGTGCAGCGAGGCCCTGGCCCAGTTGGAAGAAACCCTCGGTGATTATTAGGCTTTCCTCCTGATAAATGAAGTGACAATCTCATTTAAACGAAAACATCATGAAAAAATATACAGATACAGGAAAGAAAGATACCCGCAGCGGCTTCGGCGAGGGCCTTCTGAGGGCCGGACAGGCATGAGCGCGTCATCGCTTTGACCGCAGACCTCAAGGGTTCCCTCAAGATGGACGCCTTTGCGGCCCAGTTCCCGGAGCGTTTCATCCAGTGCGGCATTGCCGAGGCCAACATGGTGGGCGCCGCCGCCGGCCTGGCCATCGCCGGAAAGGTTCCTTTCATCGGCTCCTTTGCGGAATTTGTAACCGGCCGTGTATATGACCAGCTCCGCCAGGAAGTGGCCTATGGCAACACCAACGTGAAGATTGCCTCTTCCCACGCCGGTATCACCCTGGGAGAGGATGGCGCCACGCACCAGACCATGGAGGACATCGCCCTCATGCGGGCCCTTCCCGGCATGGTGGTGCTGAACCCCTGCGACTACAACCAGACCATGCAGGCCACCATCGCCGCCGCCCGGTACGAAGGCCCCGTGTACCTTCGATTCGGCCGTCCTTCCGTCCCCAACTTCACCGATCCGGAGCAGCCCTTCGAGATTGGCAAGGCCTATGTGATGAACGAGGGCAAGGATGCCACCGTCTTCTGCTGCGGCCACCTGGTATGGGAAGCCCTGCAGGCAGCGGAAACACTTGAGGCTGAGGGGATTTCGGTGGAAGTGGTGAATGTGGCCACCATCAAGCCCTTGGACGAGGAAGCCATCGTGGCCTCCATGAAGAAGACCGGCAAGGCCATCGTGGCCGAGGAGCACAACATGGCCGGCGGCCTGGGCGAAGCCATCGCCGGTGTGCTGGCCCGGAAGTGCCCCGCCAAGCTGGTGTTCATGAACGGTGGAGACCGTTTCGGCCAGACGGGCACGCCTGCGGAACTCATGGCCCTCTATGGCCTGGATGCCGCCCACATTGCGGACAAGGTACGAGAAATTGTAAAATAACACATTAATAAATCTGATATGAGTCAACTCCACGTGATCAACCATCCCATGATCCAGCACAAGCTCACGATCATGCGTAAAAAGGAAACCGGTCCCAAGGATTTCCGCCAGTTGTTGAATGAAATCGGCCTTCTGATGGGTTATGAGGTTACCCGTGACCTTCCCCTGAGGGACATTGAGGTTGAAACCCCCATCTGCAAGACGATGGGCAAGGAAGTCAATGGCCGAAAAATGGCCATCGTTCCCATCCTCCGTGCCGGCTTAGGACTGGTGGAAGGCCTTCAGTCCCTCATTCCGGTGGCCAAGGTGGGCCATATCGGCATGTATCGGGATGAGGAGACGCACCAGCCCGTGGAGTACTTCTGTAAGCTTCCCGAGGATATTGATGACCGCCTGGTCATCGTGACGGACCCCATGCTGGCTACCGGCGGCAGCGCCTGCGACGCCATCGCCTCCCTCAAAAAGAGGGGTTGCACCAACATCCGGCTCATGTGCTTAGTGGGTGTTCCCGAGGGTGTGGAGCGTGTTCAGGCGGAACATCCGGACGTAGATATCTACTTGGCCGCCCTGGACGAGCGACTGAACGAGAACGCCTACATCGTCCCCGGCTTGGGAGACGCCGGAGACCGCATCTTCGGTACCAAGTAATTACAGGGTGGCAGCCGCTCAGCTCCAGGATGCGGCGGGCGTTGGCGGCGTGTACGCTCTCCAGGTTTCCGCAGCAGACTTCCAGGGTCATTTTGACGCCAGTTCCGTTTTGATAAAAAAGCGTTTGAGTTCCGGGCCATAGGCGTAGGCGCCCACGTCGATGCTGTCTAAAAGATAAAGGTCTTTTCCCTGAAACAGCGTTGCCAGGGCCGATTCCCGGATTTCGCGGGCGCGGTCCATGGTCTCTTTGGGCACGATGAGGTGGCAGGGTATCACGTAGGCCACGGGGTTCAGCGCCACGGCATGGGCTACGGCCCGCACCCCGGCGGGGTTGTCCACCAAGGCCGCCAGCTCCGAGTAGCTGTGCAGGCGGCGTTCCAGTTCAAAAAGTTTTTTCCAGACGGCTATCTGGAAAGGGGAGCCAAAGAGCCTCAGGTCTTCCCAGCCAAGGTATCGGGCAAAGTCAATGAGGTCTTCCGTGCTTATTTTCCGCGTGCCGATGGAGCCCACCTCCTCCGGCGGCAGGGCCGCCACTTCGGAGGCGATGAGGGGGAGATGACGGTAATCGGCCGCGATGGATGCGACCTTACCGTCCACTTCAGTCACAATCCAGTCCATATTCTTTTACTTTAGATAAGGTGTCAGTTGTTCCCAGCTCACGTCCACCGAGATGGCGCCCAAAGCGTAGGGGGCGATGTCGTAAGGCTGGAACAACCAGCTGATGCCCTTCTCGTCGGGGCAGAAGTTGCCGTTGGGGGCCACCTGGTCCAGCCAGATGCCTTCCAGGGCTTCCTTGTCATCGGCCATCGAACTTTGCAGGCTTTCCCGCATGAGCTCGCTTACCGGCTCCCGGGAGCCTTCCTTCAAGAGGTCGTCTTCCGTGATGAGGGCGCCCGTCTTGGGGTTGAACACCAGATAGGTGACGGTGTACATCCCGTGTGCCCCGCCCCGGAAGGAGGAGTAAGTGAGGGTGTAGCACTTGTTCTTGTTCCAATCGGCCGTGAAACTGCCTTCAATTTCGTCCCCCCAGGTGCGCAGGGTGCCGGACAGTTCGGGACTGGCGTTCTCCGTGAGATACTCGTCTATCAGGTTCTCCCGGTAGCGGATGGCCGATTCCTCCACGGTGCCGGGCCCGTCTTCCAGGTCGAAGGCCGTGGTGACGAGGGTGTTGTTGATTTGCAGGCAGGCTTCCTGGGGCAGGCCGCCGGTTACATATTCCAGCGAGAGGGAATAGAAGAGGGTGTCCGTCTGGCTCTCGTTCAGGGGGAGTGCCAGATTGTCCTCATACACAGATGTTTGGAACGATGAGCAGCCCACCGCTACAAGCAGGGAGGCGGCCAGGACGAAATGTTTTTTCATAGGGTCAGTCATTGTTTAATTCAGGAATGTCGATAGGGCGTTCGCGTTTGTCTCCGATGAGCCAGCGGGAGTACCAGTCGGCCATCTTCCAGAAGAAGTACTCGTTCATGTCTCCGAAGCCGTGGCGCTGACCGGGGAGAATGACCAGCTCGAAGCGCTTGTTGGCCTTGATGAGATCGTTCACCACGCGGATGGTGTTGGCGGGATTCACGTTGTTGTCCTGGTCTCCGTGCACCAGCATCAGGTGGCCCTTGAGGCGGGAGGCAATCTCCGGGTTGGTCTTGATGCTATATACAAAGGAGGTGTCTCCCTGGGAAACTTTCTCCTGGATGCCGTGGTGCTGCTCGCTCCACCAGCGGTTGTAGATGCTGTTGTCGTGGTTGCCGGCGCAGGAGACGGCGGCCTTGAAGAAGTCCGGGTACTGGAGGATGGCGGCCGTGGACATGAATCCGCCGCCGGAGTGGCCGTGGATGCCCACCCGCTCAATATCTATCCATTTGTGGCGGGCGGCCAGCTGCTGGACGGCATATTTCTGGTCTTCCAGGCCGTAGTCCCGCAGGTTGCCGTAACCATAATTATGGTACCATTTGGAGCGGTTGGGGTGGCCGCCGCGGTTGCCTACGGTAATCACAATCATGCCTATCTGGGCCAGGCGGTCCGTTCTCAGGTTAAAGCGCCAGGAAATGTCGTTGGCCTCCACCTGCGGGCCGGGGTACACATAATCGGCAATGGGATAGACCTTGGTGGAGTCAAAGTCGAAGGGCTTGTGCATCTCTCCCCAGAGGTCCGTGATGCCGTCGGCGGCCTTTACCTTGAAGCGCTCCGGGAATTTGTAACCGGCGGCCATAAGGCGGGAGAAGTCCGCTTCTTCCAGTTGGGTGCGCTTGCCCGTGGCGGTGTTCACCAGCATTACGGCGGGCTTGTAGTCCACGCGGGAGTAGTTGGCTACGATGTACTTGCCGTTGTCGGAGGCCGTGGCCAGCACGTCCATGTCTTCCATGTCCAACTGCGTGAGCGGGCCTCCGCCGAAGGGAACGCGGTAGTTGTGCATCTGGTAGGGGTTCTCCTGCGGGTTCACGCCGCAGGCGCTCACCACCAGATAGCCGGGGCCCACGGCCAGGATGTCCTCCACATGGAAGGAACCTTCCGTGAGGTTCTTCTTGCAGGTCCCGTCCGGGCCGTAGAGGTACAGGTTGGCCCAGCCGTTGCGCTCACTCCACCAGACGAAGTCTCCGGAGGGGAGGAAGCGGGGCTGGCGCGTCTCCACATAGGTGTTCATGCGCTCGCTCAGGAGGGTGCGGGTGCTGTCGGCGCCCAGGTCCACGCGGCACAGATCCCAGCGCTTGAGATCCCGGCTGCTCCGCATGAGGTAGAAGCCGTTGTTGTCTCCCTTCCACTCCAAGCTGTAGTAGTCTTTGTAGTTGTCGGCCACTTTGTCGTCGGCCATGAGGATGTCTCCGTCCTGGTCCTTGAAGGCGTTCCAGGCTACTTTCTTCACGTTTCCGTTCAGGTCCAGGATGCACAGCTCTCCCTTGGGACCGGGTTCTCCGGGCATCTGGTAGTGGTAGGTCTCCAGCTCCGGGCGGGGCTGGGCCAGGGAGTTGATAACCCAGAACTCCTTCACCGGGCTCATGTCCCAGCGGATGAGGGCGAAGTGCTTGCCGTCGGGGGCCCAGTTCAGGCGGGCGAAGCGGCGGGCGGTGGAATCGGCCTCCATGTCTCCGGTGTAATTGTCCGACAGCCAGGAGTGGTTGCGGCTGCCGTCCGTGGTGAGCTGCCTCTCCACCAGGGTGCTGTCCTTGGCATCTTTGGCGGCCTTTTTCAGGTTTTCCCTGTCCATCATCCACAGGTTGTGGTTCTTGACATACAGGCCCATGCTTCCGTCCGGGCTCACGTTGGCCCAGGAGGGGTACTCGTCCGGGTGCTCGTCCGTGTCGTAGGTGAGCTTTCCGGTGGCGATGTCATAGTAGAAGCGGTATTTGACAAACTCCTTGGTGGGGATGCCGGTGCTGTCCCGCTTGTGCGTCTTGGACTCGATGTCCCACTGGAAGTACTTGTCGTCCTTCAACTCCAGTTTGAGGGGAAGGTGCTGAGCGTCGTACGGGTCCCGGGTGATTTGAGTAATCTCCCGGGCCAGTTTCTCCAGGTCAAAGAGTTCTTTCTTGCTGCCGGTGGCGGCGTCCACCACGTAGTAGCGGGTGCCGTCGGCCGTTTTCCAACTATACCAGAACTTGTCCGAATCCCGGAACCAGTTGGGACGGATCTGGGTGGAGTACACCATGTTCCGGAGACTCTTGGAAGAAAAGCGGGCGGCCTGCTCATAGTTGGCCGTCTGGGCCGATGCCGTGGCCATGACGCACAGCGCAAGGGCGATGGAGCTAATGAATTGTTTCATACTCACAAATATAGACAAAAGCCCGGTGAAATACAAACTGCCCGGTGATTATTCGCGGGTGTCTGCAGAACGTTGCTGAATGCCAAGTGTGTGAGGTGTCCTTAAATTTGGGACACCTCACGCAAAAAAGGC
>CAJOMB010000100.1:0-5475 GCA_905235615.1 uncultured Bacteroidales bacterium
TCACCCATAGGAACCCCTATGGCCAAAAATTTTCAAGAAAAATTTCCACAAAAATAAACTATAAATAAAAATATCAATCATTTCAAAACAGACTCTAAAAATCAGAAACGATAATGCAATTTCAATCAATAAACAAGCTGCTTCAGGAGAGTTTCATCCAGAACTGGGACCGCCCGGCTCTGACCAATTTCCATGGAATGACGCTGGCCTACAGGGATGTTGCCCGCAGAATAGCCAAGCTTCACATTGCCTTTGAGCAGTGCGGTCTCCAAAAAGGAGACAAAGTGGCCATCTGTTCCCGCAACCAGGCCAACTGGGGCGTGAGTTTTCTGGCTGCCATCACCTACGGCGCCGTAGCCGTACCCATCCTGCATGAGTTCAAGCCCGGCAACATCCATTACTTGGTGAACCATTCCGAGGCCCGCGTCCTTTTTGTGGACGACGTTATTTGGGAGGGTCTCCAGCCGGAGGAAATGCCGGACCTGTCCGTAGTGGTTCAAATCAACAACTTCAAGTTCCTTTTCGCGGACTGCGAGGAGCGTCGCCAGGTGCGTGAACACCTGAACGAGGAATTCGGCCACCGTTATCCCGATAACTTTGAGCCGGAGAATCTTGATTATTACGAAGACAGCCCCGAAGAGCTGGCCATCATCAATTATACCTCCGGCACTTCCGGTTTCTCCAAGGGTGTCATGATTCCCTACCGGGCCCTCTATTCCAACATCGAGTTCGCCACCAAGGATGCCTGTCCCATGTTGCAGCCCGGGATGAACGTGGTGTCCATGCTCCCGTCGGCCCACATGTACGGGATGATGTTCGAGTTCCTTTACGAGATGACCATCGGCATGCACGTGCATTTCCTGAGCCGCGTTCCCAGCCCCAAGATTATCATGCAGGCTTTCAGCGAGGTGCATCCGGACATTATCATCGCGGTACCGTTGGTGATGGAAAAGGTATATAAGAGCAAGCTCAAGCCCGTTATTGACAAGGCCAAATATTACCGCCATATCCCTGTGCTGGACAAGGTCATCGCGAAGAAGTTCTGCACGGAGCTCACCAACGCCTTCGGCGGAAAGTTCGAGGAGGTGATTCTGGGCGGAGCCCCCTTCAATCCGGAGGTGGAGAAATTTCTGCACAAGATCGGTTTCCATTATACGGTAGGTTATGGCATGACGGAGTGCGCTCCCATCATCGGCTATGCCCATTGGGACAAGGTGAAGGTGGGATCGGCCGGACGGGCCGCCCTGAACATGGAAATCCGTATCGACTCCACTGACCCCGAAAAGATTCCCGGAGAGGTGCAGGTAAAAGGCCCCAACGTGTGCCTGGGCTATTACAAGAACGAGGAAACCACCAAGGCTTCCTTTACCCCGGACGGCTGGTTCCGCACCGGAGACATGGGTGTGATTGACAAGGACGGTTACCTGTTCCTTCGCGGGCGCTCCAAGTGCATGGTGTTGGGCCCTTCCGGCCAGAATATCTATCCGGAAGAGGTGGAGGCCACCATCAACAACTTCAACTATGTGGTGGATTCGCTGGTGGTGGAGGACGATGGCGGCCTTACGGCCCTCATCTATCCGGACTGGCACCAGGGAGAGTTGGACGGCTACACCCGTTCGGACTTCAAGAAGCGCATTACCGGCCTTCTGCCCGCCATCAATGACGTTCTGCCCAAGTACGCGCAGATCAAGAAGATTGAGCTCATGCCCGAAGACTTCGAGCGCACGCCCAAAAAGAGCATCAAGCGTTATCTGTATCAGCGCAACTAATGGAAAAATTCGACAGAAGTTATCTGGAAATGGCCGAAGTGTGGGCCCAGAACTCCTACTGCAAGCGCAGGAAGGTGGGGGCCCTGCTGGTGAAAGACCGTACCATCATCTCCGACGGCTACAACGGAACCCCTTCGGGTTTCGAGAACATCTGCGAGGATGAGAACGGTGTCACCAAGCCGTATGTGCTGCATGCAGAGGCCAACGCCATTACCAAGGTGGCCAAAAGCGGCAATTCTTCGGAGGGGGCCACGCTTTTTGTAACGGCTTCTCCCTGCGCGGAATGCGCCAAACTCATTATCCAGGCCGGCATCAAGCGGGTGGTTTACCGGGATGCATACCGTCTCACGGACGGCATAGACCTCCTGGCCCGTGCCGGCATTGAAGTAGAGCAAATTCAGTAAGCGGCCATGCAGAGAAAAACCCTTTTCCAGATTCTTCAAGTGGTTTTGGGCATCCTGATGGGTGTCCTTGTCACGCTGTCTGTAGTCCGCTATCGGGAAAAACAGCACCTGTACAACACCCGCTACGGGGAATGGCGCAAGCTCAATCTCATCCTGGACTTGGTGGAAAAGAATTATGTGGACACCCTGAACCGGGAGGGAATGACCAACGCGGCCGTGGAGGCCGCCCTGGCTAAGCTGGACCCGCATTCCGTCTATCTTCCTCCGCAGCAGCTGCAGGACTCCGAGCAGGATCTGGCCGGCAATTTTGACGGAATCGGCATTCAGTTCAACGTGCCCAATGACACGGCCATCGTCTTGGAAGTGATTGCCGGCGGCCCGTCGGAGAAGGTGGGCCTGATGCCCGGAGACCGCCTGCTGAAGGTGGATGACAAGGTAATTGCCGGTGTCAAGTTTCCCCAGGACAGCATGGTCAGACGCATGAAGGGCCCCTCCGGAACCAAGGTTACCGTGACGGTGGGACGCGGGAAGGAGGTGATTCCCTTCGAGATTACCCGTGGGAAGATTCCCGTCCACAGCGTGGACGCCGCTTTCCTGATCAGGCCCGGGGTGGGGTATATCCGCCTGAGCAAGTTCTCCCGCACCACGTATGAGGAATGTCACAAGGCGGCCATGGACCTGCTGGACCAGGGTATGGCGCATCTCCTTTTTGACCTAAGGGACAATTCCGGCGGCTACATGGATCAGGCGCTCCTCCTCTCCAACGATTTCCTTTCTCCCGGAGACACCATCGTCTATATTGAGGGCCTTCACCGGCCCAAGGAGGTGTTTAAGGCCGATGGAAGGGGCACGCTGCAGAGCGTGGGGCTTACGGTGCTGGTGAGCGAGAATTCGGCATCGGCCAGTGAAATCTTCGCCGGGGCCATCCAGGACAACGACCGCGGGAAGGTGGTGGGACGCCGTTCCTTCGGGAAGGGCCTGGTGCAGGAACCTTTCTTCTTCACGGACAATTCCGGCATCCGCCTCACGGTGGCCCGCTATTACACCCCGAGCGGCCGGTGCATCCAGAAACCCTATGTGAGCCAGCGGGACTACGCCTACGATATCTATAACCGCTACGCCGACGGCGAGGTATTCAGTGCCGACAGTGTCCGCTTGGACACCACGGACGTGCATCACACCCGCAGTGGCCGGGTGGTGTACGGTGGCGGCGGCATCATGCCGGACGTGTTCGTTCCCATGGACACCACCCGGGCATCGGCCTTCTTTGTGGCCTGCAACCGGAAAGCCACCCAGATGCGTTATGCCTCCCATATCTTTGACCGCTTCGGCGTCCGCCTCTCGGTCATAGACAATTATGCCGACATGGACCGTTTCCTTCAGGGACTCCATCTCAAGGCCGATTTCCAAGCCTATGCCCTCCGGCAGGACGGCATCCGCTGTACGGAGGCCGAATGGGAGCAGACGGCCGCATACCTGCTTCCGCAGCTGAGTGCCCTCATCGCCCGCTACTCCAAACTGGGGGAGAACGCCTTCTACAAGTATTACCTGCCGGTGGATGACACGGTGGAAAAAGCTTTGGAACTGTTATGAGCGACTACATTGTATCGGCCCGCAAATACAGGCCGGATTCGTTCGAAAGCCTGATAGGCCAGGACAACATTGCCCGCACGCTGTCCAACTCCATCCGGAGGGGGCAGCTGGCCCATGCCTACCTTTTCTGCGGCCCCCGAGGTGTGGGTAAGACCACCACGGCCCGCATCTTCGCCAAGATGATCAACTGCGCCAACCCCGGCGAGGACATGGAGCCCTGCGGAAAGTGCGAGTCCTGCGTGAGCTTCCAGGAAGGGCGCTCCTACTGCATCCATGAGCTGGACGCCGCCTCCAACAACTCCGTGGAGGATATTAAAACGCTGATGGAGCAGGTGCAGGTGCCGCCCCAGGTGGGAAAGTACAGCGTGTATATCATCGATGAGGTGCACATGCTGTCGCAGGCCGCTTTCAACGCCTTCCTCAAGACGCTGGAAGAGCCGCCGGCACACGCCATCTTCATCCTGGCCACCACGGAAAAGCACAAGATCCTGCCCACCATCCTGAGCCGCTGCCAGACCTACGACTTCAACCGCATCGGCATCCCGGACATGGTGCGCAACCTCCGGGGCATCGCCCAGAAAGAGGGCGTGAAGATAGACGACGAATCCCTGCATGTAATAGCCTCCAAGGCCGATGGTGCCATGCGCGACGCGCTCACCATCTTTGACCAGACGGTGGCATTCTGCGGCACGGATGTCAAATACGAGGACGTAATCCGGAACCTCAATGTTCTGGACCACGAGTACAGCTTCAAACTGGTGGATCATTTTCTGGCGGGCAACTACGGCGGGGCCTTCCTCATCCTGGACGAGATTCTGTCCAAGGGCTTCAATGCCCTGCATTTCGTAGCCTCCCTCTCCACGCACCTGCGGAATCTGGTGGTGGCGGGGACGGGCGGCCTGGAGCCCCTGTTGGAGCTGCCGGATTCGCTCAAAAAGCGCTATGCGGAGCAGGCTTCCCGCTGCCCCAGACAGTTCCTTTTCGAGGCGCTGGCAATCACCACATCCTGCGAGACCGGCTACAAGGCAGCCGTGAATCCCCGCCTGCATATCGAGTTCGCCCTCATGAAGCTGAGTTACCTGATGGGCAAGCCGTCTGATTCTGCGGGGGCAGGGAATGCACCTTCCTCCGCGTCGCTTCGCGACCCTGTACGGGCAAATGCTCCGGAAGGTGCATCCCCTGCCCCGCCCAAGGAAGAAGCCCCGGCTCCGGCTCCGGCGCGGCAGCGTCGGCCCCTCAAGGGCTCTTCGCTCTCCATGAGTGCACTTATGGAGGAGAAGAAGGAGCAGGAGGAGGCGCCTCAAGTTGCTCAGAGCCAGGTCCTTCCGGACGATGAGGCGGTTTTGGCCAAGTGGAAGGAGCTTTCCGGCCAGTACAGCGCCAAACCCCGTCTTCAAAGCATGCTCTCCAGCGGAAACATCCGGATTTCTGAAGAAAGTGGCGTCAAGCAGGTGGAGTTCTTTGTGACCAACGAGGCCCAGCGGCAGTGGGTGGAGGAAAAGATGCTCCGGGAGCTGGAAACCAGGCTGCGGGAGTTGGTGAACTGTGCCAAAGTGAACGTAGTTGTGTCCGTAACCCCGGTGGAGGAAACCGCCAAGGTGCCCTACATGCCGGAAGAAAAGGCCAAGGACCTGATGGAAAAGAACCCCGAAGTAAGGGCCTTCGTGGCCGATATGGGATTAGATACCAAATAGACTTTTGTCATTTGG
>CAJOMB010000100.1:5481-10750 GCA_905235615.1 uncultured Bacteroidales bacterium
TTTTTGTCATTCTGAGCGAAGCGAAGAATCTATGAAATTACGTGCAGAAAAACTTGTCAAGAAATATGGCGTCCGCACCGTTGTGAAGGGCGTTTCCATGGAAGTGCAGCAGGGGGAGATCGTGGGCTTCCTGGGGCCCAACGGCGCCGGTAAGACCACCAGCTTCTACATGATTACAGGGCAGATCAAGCCCAACGGCGGCCGCATCTTCTTGGACGATGACGAGGGCAATACCGTCGAGATCACCAAACTGCCCATGTACCAGCGGGCCCAGCAGGGAATCGGCTATCTTCCCCAGGAAGCTTCCGTTTTCCGCAAGATGTCCGTGGAAGACAATATCCTCTCCGTCATGGAACTGTCCAAGAGTACGGAGAACCTGTCCAAGGAAGAGCGCCACGAGCGGATGGAGCGGCTCATTGACGAATTCAACCTGTCCAAGGTTCGCAAGTCCTTGGGCGTGCAGCTTTCCGGCGGTGAGCGCCGCCGCTGCGAAATTGCCCGTGCCCTGGCCGTAGATCCCAAGTTCATCCTCCTGGACGAGCCCTTTGCCGGCGTGGACCCCATCGCCGTGGAAGACATCCAGTATATTATTGCCAAGCTCAAGTACCGCAACATCGGCGTCATCATCACAGACCACAACGTGGGTGAAACCCTGGCCATCACGGACCGTGCATACCTTCTGTATGAGGGCGTTATCCTCCAGTCCGGCACCCCCGAGGAACTGGCGGCCGACGAAGACGTCCGCACCAAGTACCTGGGCTCCGGCTTCGTTCTCAAACGTTCCAAATCCGTGGAAAGAGCCCGCGCCGAGGTGGAACATGAAAAAGTTCTGTAAAGTTTGGCACACTACTTGCCTATACTGAACCCGGTTAGTTTTAGTTGGTTTAGTTAATAATAGGTACAAGAAAATGGGCAACCGTGAGGTTGCCCTTCTTGTTATATCATCGAGAGAAACTGCTCCATTCCCTTGGTGGCTACGTCCTGGATGAAGGTGACGCGAGGGTCGGAGAGGGGGACGGGCTTGGGGTCTATCACGTAGATGGGGCAGTCGTTTCCGGCGTAGCGGTACAGGCCGGCTGCAGGATAGACTTGCAGCGAGGACCCCACGATGAGGAGGATATCGGCCTTCTGAACCAGGTTGATGGCCTTCTCGATGTTGGGGACGGCCTCCCCGAAGAAGACGATATGGGGCCTTAGCTGGCTGCCGTTGGGTGCCAGGTCTCCCGGCACGACGGGCCTGTACCCCACATCGATGACCTCCGCCTCGGAAGCCGTGCGGTCATAGACACCGTTCTCCGGACGCACCTTGGTGAGTTCCCCGTGCAGGTGCAGCACCCGCGTGGAGCCGGCCCGCTCGTGGAGATTGTCCACGTTCTGGGTAATGACGTCCACCAGATAGTCTTTCTCCAGTCCGGCAATGGCCTCGTGGGCGGCGTTGGGCTTGGCATCCTTGAGTTGGGCGCGGCGCTGGTTGTAGAAATCCAGCACCAGGGCCCGGTTGCGGTACCAGCCTTCGATGGAAGCCACGTCGTTGACGTCGTACTGCTCCCACAGGCCGCCGGTGTCCCGGAAAGTGGCGAAGCCGCTCTCCGCCGAAACGCCGGCGCCGGTTAAAACGACAATGTGTTTTTTTGCCATCAGTCTTTCATTTCAAAATAATAATTCCGGATCCAGTATTCGAACAGCGGGTCGATGATCTGGGGATTGTCGTTATCATCAAACACCAGCACTTCCTTTTTCATGAGGGCGTCCTTCACCCGTTTCACGTTGGCCGATGAATGGAGCCCGTACTTGCGGATGACATCGGCCGAAGAGAAGCGGTCCACTCCGTCCACGACAGCCTTCAGGAGGTTGATCTGGTGGGTGGTGAGGTCTTCCATGATGGCATTGAAGCGAGGCTCATGGATGGCCGACAGGATGCTCAAGGCCTCCACCAGAGCCTGTTCCACGATATAACCCTTGCTCATGGCATCACAGATGGCGGCAAAGTGGTTGATGTACCACAGATGCCCGCGGAAAAGGCGGCAGGCGCCCTGCAGGAGTTCCTTTTCCACCACCTTGCCGGCCATGGTAAAGCCTTTGTAAACGTGGTCGGCCATTTCCTTTTCGTCCACCGGGGAAAGGCGCACCCGCTCCAATTGCCGATGGAAAAGAAGGCTGGTTTGGAAGATGCCCTTCATGGCGTTGACGCCGGAACCGCAGATAATCCAGGAGAAGAGGGAGGCTTCCCGGAGTTCCCGCATGCAGGCGTCCATCGGCCGGAAAATCATCTCCGGGTTCTCCAGATGGACCAGGCTTTGGAATTCATCGACGATGAGGATGAGGCGGGTGCCCCTCTCCTGGGCCAGGATATAGGGGAAGCGGAGCATGGCTCGTACATCGGCCTCATCCAGCTCCCAGCCCAAAGAAAGAATCTTGCCATCCTCCGTAAAGTTTTCAGGATCGAAGACAAAATGCGTCCCTCCCAGGAACTTCTGCGTCAGGGCGGCATATTCCGACGAGCTGGAAGCCACCATCCTCAGGACCGTGTTGCCCAGTTTGAGGAGGAAAGCTTCCGGCGTCCGGATATTCAATGCGCTGAACTGCCCCACGGTGAAAACCTTCCCCGACATGCGCATGGAGAAGAGAGCCTGCTGGATCAGGGAGGTCTTTCCGGTCTTCGGAGGCTCCGACAGCAGAATGTTCTCTCCCTGGTTCAGGAGATTGCTCATCAGGGTGACATCGGCCCGTCTTCCTACGAAGTTATTGCCGGTCACATATTGCGAATAGGGAAATGCGGTATCCATCTTACTCTTCGCTGATTATGGCAGTAGGGGCTTCGGCGGCAGGAGCAGGCTCTGCGGCTTTCTTGCAGCACTTGCCGGTGGCGATGCACCACACGGCGCCGCCGATGACAAGGAGGCAGACTATCACCCAGCAGAACCGCTTCCAGAAGCGTTTGGCGCGGGCGGCGGGATCCACGGAGGTGAGCTTGGGGAACTTGACAAGGGAGGTGAGCGTCTTGCCGAAGCGGGTGTTCACCAGAGCATGGGCGTTGATGGCCCAGCCGTTGGCATTGAGGATGGGGCCCAGGTCGCGCTTGCGGAGTTTCCGCCAGGCAATGAACATGGAAGGGCCGGAGATGAGGAGCATGATAACGGCCAGGATAAGGAGGAACTGCCAGAAAGCAATTCCCTTGAGGGCGGCGGCCACGCCGGCCAGGGCGGCCCCCAGCAGGCCTACGCCCATGCTGATGGCGGCGAAGATACCGGCGAACTTGGCAATGTCGAAGGGGACGGCAGGGGCTTTTCCGTCTGCTGCGGTATCGGTTGCCTCGGTGAGGCCGGACATGGATTTCTCGTTTTTCTCGGCCGCGCGTTTGTCTATGCGGTCGCTCACCATGCGGGCCACCTTCTTGTACGGGGACCAGAAAGCCTGACGGATAGAAATGGGGTTGTCCACAATGGCAATAACCTTGGCGGTGTAGTCGTTGCCCTCGCGGTCATAGAAGACGGCGTTCTTGCCTTCTCTCAGGCCGTCCACGTCTCCGTCCGTGAGGACGGCGGCTATGTTGAAGCTCTTACCCAGCTTCTCGCTGGTGCAGGCGCAGTAGAGGATGTACATGCCGCTGAGGCCGGAGATTTCCGGGGACGGGCCGTCCACCTTGATGCAGAGGTCTGTGCTGCGCTGGTCAATGTACAGGCGGCCGGCCTGGAACATGGCCTTGCGGGTGGGGGCGTAGAAATCGGCCAGGACAACATAATTGTTCAGGAAACGGTAGAAGTATTTCTGCAGGTGAATCACCTTGTCCACTTCCTCGATGGAGAGGGCGTTGGCTTCCTCGGCCTTGTCTTTTTCTATGAGTTCCAGCAGGGCGGCTTTCTTGTCTTCCTTCAATATGGCGTTGATGGCATCAAGGCCCAGGGCTTCCACCTCGGCGCCCTTTTTGGCATCTATCCAGGCGGTGTAGGGGGCGAACTGGCCGCAGATGCCGGTCCATTCGGCCTCCGTGAGGCTGTCTTTCGTCCAGCCGGTCAGCGCTGCCATCTTTTCCACGGCGGCTTTCCAGGCGGGGTTCACGGCCCCTATGTGCAGAATGCCTTCTGCCGTGGGCTTGGCTATGGGCTGCAGGGCAATCTCTTCGGAAGAGGCATCCAGGTTGCCTTCGATGGCGGCAATCTTGTCCACGCTCACATCCACGGCTGCGGCGGTGGCGGCGTCAAAGCCGATGAGCTTGCAGCGCATGAAGTAGTCGGCCATCTTCTGCTCTAAGCATTTGACGGCGGCCAGGGCGTCGGCCGTCTTGTCCCCAAAGGGGAAAACCTCCTTGGTGCCGGCCTTCTGCCACTCGGCGTAGTCTGCACAGGCGGTGTAGAAGGCGTCAATCTGATCGGCCGTGATGCCGGGGACGCCGCTGCGGTCCAGGGCCGAAGAGATGCCGGCGATGGTTTCGATGAGCTTTGCGGTGGCCTCATCCCCGGCCGATGCGGGCGTGATGATGCCGTCTCCGTTGAACTGGGTATCGGCAAAAATCTTCACGTTGTCCGCGGTGTCTTCTATGGAAATGCTGTCTTTCTTGAGCCCCAGGTTGCTCAGGATCTGACGGGCCGATGCCTGGAGGCGGGCCCCCACGGGATCCTCGGTGTTGAATTCGTCAATAGGGAGGGCGTCGTTCTCCTGAAGGAGGATATCTGCATTCTTGAGGATGGAGGTGAGCCACTGGGCGGTGGCGATGACCTCGTCCACGCGGATGTGTCCGTCGCCGTACACATCAATGTACTGAAGGGCCTTGGCATCGAATTCCAGGTTCTTGATCGGACAGCTGAGGACCGTCCACATCTTGCGGTCCAACTCTCCCAGATGACGGATATCTTCTCCGCTCTGGATTTTAACACGGACAGCGCCTCCAACGGAGGTAAAGGTCCAGGGATATTTCTTGGAAGACTTGCTCATATGTTTTTTATTTTGGTTTTCAGGGCCTAACATAAATGTTAAGGCAAATATAAGAAAAAATTTTGTCCCTTGTCAAAAATTTTCTACCTTTGCACTCCCAAAACGAAAAAGGAGGTGTAAAAGCATGATCATCGTTCCCGTAAAAGAAGGCGAAAATATCGAAAGAGCTCTGAAGAAATTCAAGCGCAAGTTCGAAAAGACCGGTGCCGTCCGCGAGATGCGCGCCCGCAAAAACTTTGAGAAACCTTCCGTGAAGAACCGTATGGCCCGCATGAAGGCCATCTACGTACAGCATCTGCGCCTTCAGGAAGAGCAGTAAGCTTTCACCCACACCTCA
>CAJOMB010000101.1 GCA_905235615.1 uncultured Bacteroidales bacterium
CCTACTGGGGAGACGGGCTGGATTTTGCCGATACACAGGACCGTCTCAAAGCCCTGTACTGGTACATCAATAGCGCCCGCGCCATGTTCAAGGAGTTGGATTCCAAGTATTTGGAGCTTTCCGGCTTCTACATCACTTCGGAAGATATTTACCTTCCTTACGACATCGACGTCAACTGCCGATACAAGAACTGGGAGGTGATTGCCCCCGCCCTGGCCGGGTACTGCCATGCTTCCGGGCAGGGCCTCTACTGGATTCCCTATCACATGGGCCCCGGCTACAAGTATTGGAAGGATCTGGGGATAGACCAGGCCTGGATGCAGCCCAACTGGTATTGGGACCACAAGGCCGGCGAGCGCCATCCCTTCCATAAAACCATCGCCGCCATCCGCGAGGCCGACATGAGCGGCATGGAACTGGAATTCGAGTATTCCGCCGTCCTGAATGAAATGAAGGAGGGCGTGAAGGGACCGGACGCCGCCGGAAAGCTCAGCTTCACCCGGGCCGATGTGGACGCCCTCCAGAACCGCGTCCGCCACTACATGCAGCAATTCAAGGACGCCGGTTTCTACGGAAAGAAGTCCATCGCCCTCTACTCCGGGTCCAACGCTCTTACCCAGCTGGCCACCTCTCCCGAGGCCCGGGACCGCGCCCTCTACGACGACATCTGCCGCTTCGTGCTGGGGAACCGCGGGGAACTGGAGCAGACACAGGTGGAAGTTGATGCCAAGGGGCGCCTTCAGAAACTCGCTTTCGGGGGACGCAATTATGCCGGCGGGCAGCCCCTCTGGCGCCTGTACTACAACACCCCGGAGCAGAAGGAGATCGAGGTTTCCGGGGCCGATGAAACGCCCGTCGTGCGCCAGGTGGCCGATACCGTTTTCCTGGACTACCACCACATGGACGGCAAGGCCTTCTCCCTCTCCCTGAAAATCTGGACGGAGGGCACCCTGGTGCGTTTTGGCGCCACCTTGGAAAACAACGAGCCGCACACCATCATCCGCGAGCTGCAATATCCCCTGATCGGCCATCTGCAGATTCCTCAGGAATACAAGCTCCTCACCACGCACACCGGCGGACAGATTTTTGAGAATCCGGTGAGAAAGATTGCCAACGTGGACACCCGGGCGCTGTACATGACCCCCGCCCAGAAATTCCGCCAGTACGATCTCCAGTACCCCCGCAACGCGGCCTCCAACTGCTTTGCCTTCGTGGGAGAAGAGGACGGGCTGTACTTCGGCAGCCATGACACTTCCCTCCAGCAGACCTGGCACGGCCTTCGGGCCTATCCGGAAGAGATGCCCGGTCAAGCCGGGCATGACGTCATTGCCAGCTCAAACCATAACGTCATTGCCAGCTCAAACCATAACGTCATTGCCGGCTCCGACCGGCAATCTCCTATCGGCCATGTGACGGAAGACTTCAAGCATCTGGAAGCAGGCTTCTACCGTTATCCCAACGCCCTGTGCGGAGACCGCTGGAGCAACGACGCCTCCGTGGTGGTGCCCTATACCGGCGACTGGACGGCCACTTCCCGCATCTACCGCCGCTGGGCCGACAGCTGGTGGCACCACGCCCCCGTACCGCAGTGGGTGCAGGACATGACCGGCTGGCAGCGCATCATCTTCAAGCATCAGTACGGAGAGTACCTCCGCAAGTACACGGACCTGCCCGGCCGCATTGCCGCCGCCGGCGAATCCGTGGGCTGCAACGCCGTACTGGCCTTCGGCTGGTGGAAGGAAGGGATGGACAACGGTTATCCCAACTACACCATAGACGACACGCAGGGCGGCGAGGAGGCCTGGAAACAAGCCATCGCCGATTATCGGAGTGCAGGCACTGCCTCTCCGGTCAAAAACCGTCTCCTGCTGTATTTCAACGGCCGTCTGATAGACGTGGAAAGTGATTTCTACCGCAGCGGCGGCGGCCCGCAGGTTTCCAACAAAGACAACACCGGCCGCGAATTCACGGAGCACTACAAATTCACCGGGCAGGGAACCACCCTGGGCTACTACGACTCCCGCACCTTCGTGATTGCCGATATGAGTAAACGCCTGTGGAGGGACCAGCTCATCGCCTGGGCAGACCGCGCCATGAGCTACGGGGCCGACGCCGTCTTCTACGACCAGTTGGGCGTGGCGGAGGAATTCCCTTCCTGGGACCTTTCCCGTGAATATCCCGTCCCCGACATTTTCACGGGCCGGTACAAAGCCGAAGCCCTGAAGGAAATCCGGGACCATATCAAGGCCAAGAATCCGGAGTTCGCCTTGGGCACCGAATGGCTGAGCGACTGCACCAGCCAGTTCTGTGACTTCGTGCACATCGTGGAATTCACCGCCCTGCCGGAAAGCTTCCCCGAATGGTTCCGCTACACCTTCCCGGAGGTAGTCTGGAGCGACCGCTGCGTGCGGGACGACAACGACGTTCCCCGCCGCGTGAACAACACTCTCCTCAAGGGCCTCCGGAACGATATCGAAGTGTTCCGCTGCCGGGGACTTATTGACGAAACACCTGTCTATCAGGCTCATCTGGCCCAGGTGAACGCCATCCGCCACGAATTCCCGGATCTCCTCTTGGAAGGCCGATACACCGCCACCGACGGCTTCCGCTGCACCAATCCGGCCCTGACGGCCCGCAGCTACACCGCCGGAAAACGCATGGCCGTGGTGGTCACCAATACCGGGGAGAAAAAGCAGAAAGGCCGCATCGAAGTGCCAGGCTACAAACTTCGGGAAAGCCGGAGCATCGGCCGGCCCAAATGCGCCGGTACGCTGGTAGAACTCTCCACCCATGAACTGGTGGTCCTTGTATTCGAGAAAACTTGCTCCAAATGATACTTGCCTTCCTATTGGCCGCAGCGCTGAAGCTTATCCCCGCTCCCGTATCCTTCACGCCGGAGCCGGACCATAGCAGCTTCAAAAAGGCAGTGGAACAATTGGAACCCTGGCAGCGGCAGGAGGCGTACAAGCTTACCGTAAAAGGAGAGCAAGTCAAGATTGAGGCGCTCTCCGAAGAAGGAAATTTCCGTGCCCGGACCACCCTTGAGCAGCTTCGGGCCCTGGGGGAACTGCCACAGGGAACCATCTTCGATTACCCCCGTTTCCGCCACCGGGGGCTCATGCTGGACGAGTCCCGGAGTTTCCACGGCATGGAATTCCTGAAAAAGCAGATAGACGCCATGGCCCTGCTGAAGCTCAATGTGCTGCACCTGCACCTGGATGACAGCGCCGGCTGGAGGCTGGAAAGCGAGTCTTATCCGGACCTCACCGCCCTTACCGCCTGGCGCATGGGCTATACCTATCATGAGTGGGAGGCCGGCCGATACCGCTTTGCCAGGGCCGATACGCCCGGCGCCACCGGCGGATTCTATACCAAGGCCCAGATGAGAGAACTGGTGGCCTACGCCGCCGAGCGGTATATCACCGTTATCCCGGAAATCGAGATGCCCGGCCATTCCATGGAGGTGGGCTACGCCTATCCCCAGGTGCTTTGCGAACTTCCTGACGGCCGGCTGCACACCGGCGCCTGGGACCTGTGTCCGGGCAATGAGGCCACTTATCGGCTTTTGGAAGCCGTACTGAAGGAAGTGATGGATGTCTTCCCTTCCCCGTTCATCCATATCGGCGGAGACGAGGCCACCATGAAAACCTGGTCACAGTGCGTGAACTGCGCCCGGCGGATGCAGGAAGAAGGCTACACGGAGGTGAAACAGCTGCAGGGCTATCTGGTGCGCCGGATTGAGCGTTTTGTCTCCGCTCACGGACGTCGGATTATCGGCTGGGACGAAATCCTGGAGACGGGCGTCCCGCAGGATGCCGTGGTCCAAAGCTGGCGGGGCTCCGCCGGAGGGGTGCAGGCATCGGCCCAGGGGCACGATGTTATCATGTCCCCCAATACGCACTGCTATTTCAATTATTATCAAGACCTTATCCGCAAAGAGCCCAAGGCTGTGGGGGAACTGGTTTCCCTCCGCTTCGCCTATGGCTACGAGCCGCTGGCCCCGGGAATGGAGCCCGCCCGGCTCTTAGGGGTTCAGGCCAATCTTTGGACGGAGCTCATCCCTACCGCCGAGCATGCGGAGTACATGCTCTACCCCCGCTTGCTGGCCCTGGCAGAGACAGCGTGGACGCCGGCATCGGCCAAAGAATACAAGGGCTTCCGAAAACGCGCCCGCGCCTTGGTGGACGTTCTCCGCGCCCGGGGGTACAACACTTTTGACATGGATACGGAAAGCGACCTGGCCCGCAGCGGACTCCAGCGCTTCCCTCCGGAAGGGGTTCCCATCCCGATTGACGATTAATCCGGATTTTTTATTACCTTTGTAAAATCCGTACACACTGATACTTATGAAACTCCAGATTGACGCCACCGGGAAAGACCCCATTTACAAACAGTTGGTGAACCAGGTGGAAAAAGCGCTGCATGCCGGCAAACTGAAAGCCGGAGAGCAGATTCCCTCCATGAACGAACTGGCCGCCGCGCTGGACATCTCCAAAGAGACCGTCAAGAAGTCCTACGGCATTCTGGTGGACAAGGGAGTGATTGTGCCCAAGCAGGGCAAGGGTTTCTATGCGGCCGATGTGAATACGGATATCAAGCCGCAGGTTCTGGTAATCTTTGACAAATTCTCCGTTTACAAGCAGATTCTTTTCAACGCCTTCGCGGAAAAACTGGAAGGTCGGGCACAGATCACCATCCTGAACCACAACCAGAGTATAGACCTGCTGGAGCACTATTTGGATGACAATCTGGACCGTTTTGACTACTACATCCTGGCCCCGCACTTCCCGCTGGACGCCGCCACCCAGGCCAAAGTTGTAAAGCAACTGGCCCGTATTCCCTTCCGAAAACTCATTATGCTGGACCGCCTGCAGCCCCATTTCCCGGGGACCTACGGAGCCGTGTACCAGGACTTCGAGAACGACATATACCAGGGGCTGGCGGAAGGTCTCGGTCCCGAGCGCCGAACCCGGATGATGCGGGTCATCACCCTGCCCATGTCCCTGTACGGTAGCCATATCCATCAGGGCGTGAAACGTTTCACCACCGAATATAACATTCCGGTGGAATTCCTTGACGGAGTGCCGCAGGACATCCGCCCCGGAGACACCTTTCTGGTGCTCAACTCCCAGTTGGATGCCGGTCTGGTGGCCCTGGCCCGCCAAATCCAGCAGGCCGGTCTCCGCATCGGCGAGGACGTGTTCATTATTTCCTACAACGAGTCCGACATGAACGAACTGGTGCTGGGAGGCCTCACCACCGTGAGTACGGACTTCCGCGAAATGGGCCGACTGGCCGCCGAAATGGTCCTGAGCCACCATCTCACCAAGGAACACTGCCCCTTCCACATGAACCGAAGGAGTACGTT
>CAJOMB010000102.1 GCA_905235615.1 uncultured Bacteroidales bacterium
CTGGCACGGGACCAAGTCTTGACAACCTCTTTCTTCTTGCTACCGTCATTCATAGCAAGAATTCTGTTCTCCAGGGCTTCCTGGATGTACGGTCCTTTTTTAAGTGAACGACTCATAATCTGTTAGTTTATTCCGTTATTTCTTACGTCTTTCAATAATGAACTTGTTGGACACGGCCTTCGGGTTGCGGGTCTTGTAGCCCTTTGCAGGCAGACCCTTGCGGGAACGCGGATGTCCACCGGAGGCGCGGCCTTCACCACCACCCATCGGGTGATCGTGAGGGTTCATCACAACACCACGGTTGTGAGGACGACGACCCTGATGACGGGTACGACCGGCCTTACCGTCGGATTCCAGATTATGATCCGGGTTGGAAACGGTACCTACAGTAGCGCGGCAGGCCACGGGAACCATGCGGGTTTCTCCGGAAGGGAGGCGCAGGATGGCGTAGTTGCCTTCGCGGGCGGCGAGCTGGGCGTACGTGCCGGCGGAACGTGCCATGGCGGCACCCTGGCCGGGACGGAGCTCGATAGCGTGTACGAGGGTACCCACAGGGATGTTGGCCAGCGGCAAGCAGTTACCCATATCCGGGGATGCCTGGGGGCCGCTTTCCACTACCTGACCTACCTTGAGCCCATTGGGAGCGATGATATAGCTCTTCTTGCCGTCTTCATACTGGATGAGGGCGATGCGGGCGCTGCGGTTAGGGTCGTACTCGATGGTGAGAACGGTGGCCTTGAATTCGTCGCGGCTGCGGACGAAGTCGATGAGGCGGTACATTCTCTTGTGTCCGCCGCCACGGTAACGCACGGTCATCTGACCGGTGTTGTTACGTCCACCCGTGCTCTTGAGCGGGGTGAGGAGCGGTTTGTAGGGCTTCTTCGCAGTAATCTCATCGAAGGAGCTGATAGCTTTGTTGCGCTGACCGGGAGTTACCGGCTTGTACTTCTTGATTGCCATAACTTATTCTCCTTCTTAGATATTGTCGTAGAAATTGATCTTGTCTTCACCTGCAAGCGTGACATAAGCCTTCTTGAAGTGATTCATGCGGCCGCGCAGAAGGCCGGCCTTGGTGTAACGCTGCTTGCGCTTTCCGTGGTAATTGAGGGTGTTCACGTCTGCGACGGAAACGCCGTACATCTGCTCCACAGCGGCCTTGATCTGAATCTTGTTGGCCTTGCGGTCCACGATGAAACCGTAACGACCAAGCTTTTCGCCCTCAGCCGTCATTTTCTCGGTTACGATTGGCTTAATTAAAATACCCATTTTTCTTTCTCCTTTACTTTACTCTTGCTGCGAGGATGTCCTGCACGCCGTCCACAAGCACCAGAGAATGGGCATTCATGATAGCGTAGGTGTTGATCTCGTCAACGGTGATCACCTGCACGGAGGGCAGGTTGCGGGATGACAGGAAAATATTGTTGGAGTTCTCCGGGAGGACGAAGAGGACCTTGCGGTCTCCGGCCTTGATGTTGGAGAGGATGTTTTTGAACTCCTTGGTCTTGGGGGCGTCCATGGCAAAGGGCTCAACGAGCACAATCTTGCCTTCGGCAGCCTTGTAAGAGAGGGCGCTCACGCGGGCCAGCTGCTTCACCTTCTTGTTGAGTTTGAAGCGGTAGTCGCGGGGCTTGGGGCCGAACACATTGCCGCCACCCACGAAGATACCGGCCTTCAGGGAACCGTGACGGGCACCGCCGCCGCCCTTCTGGCGACCGAGTTTCTTGGTGGAATAGGCAACTTCGCTGCGGTCTTTGGTCCTGGCAGTGCCCTGACGCTGGGCAGCGAGATAATTCAGGACGTCCAGGTAGATGACGTGGTCGTTGGGCTGAACGCCAAAGACCTTCTCGTCAAGGACAACCTTCTTTCCGGATTCAGTTCCGTCAATCTTATATACAGAAAGTTCCATAGCTTAAGCCTCCAGAATAATGTAAGAACCTTTGGCTCCGGGAACGGAACCCTTGATAACGAGCAGATTGTTCTCGGGGATGACCTTGAGAACTTCCAGGTTGAATACCTTCACACGCTCGGCGCCCATGTGGCCTGCCATACGCATGCCGGGGAAAACGCGGGAAGGCCAGGAGCTTGCGCCCATGGAACCGGGGTGACGAAGACGGTTGTGCTGACCGTGGGTCTCACCGCCTACACCGGCGAATCCGTGACGCTTCACGACGCCCTGGAAACCTTTACCTTTAGAAGTACCGACCACATCAACGAACTTGACGTCCTCCGTGAAGACGTCGGCCACGGTGATGGTGTCTCCGAGCTTGAGCTCTCCGGCAAAGTCAGCCGCGAATTCCACGAGCTTCTTCTTGGGAGTAGTTCCAGCCTTTTCGAAATGGCCCTTCAGAGCCTTGCTGGTGCGTTTCTCTTTCTTTTCGTCATAGGCAAGCTGCACGGCGGAGTAACCGTCGGTTTCTACAGTGCGAACCTGCGTGACAACACACGGACCAGCCTCAACGACAGTGCACGGGATATTCTTCCCGTCGGCACTGAAGACGGAAATCATTCCGACTTTCTTTCCAATTAAACCAGGCATTGGTGTTTGTTAATTAATTGTTTATAAATGTTTTAACCGTAAAAAGATACGGCCCGCACACTTTTGCGGACCGCAAAGATACGGATAATATTTTGATTTACCAAAAGTTATCAACAGCTTTTTACACCGCAAGCAGGCCGATGGCTTATAAGTTCACAGCCTCTCGATATCGGCCCAGCCGAAGCGGGCGGGGTAGAGCCAGGCGCGGGAGGTGTGCTCCATGACGCCGTAGTCCAAGGACACCTTGGGGCATTCCGCATAGGCGCTTTCCACGAAGGTACGCTCCCCGATATGTTCCTGCCAGCCGTGGAACAGCTCCGTCACCTCCGGGATGTACTGCTCCATCTCGGCACAGATGGTGGAGGCCTTCCAGATGAAGATACCGCTGTTCCAGAAGAACTCTCCGGTGCGCACGAACACCTCCGCCAGCTCGCGGGAAGGCTTTTCCGTGAAGGTCTTCACCTGCAGCGGGCCGGCCATCAGGTGGGCGTTGCGCCCTTCCTTCACCTGGATGTAGCCGAAGTTGGTATCGGCCGCCTTGGGGACGATGCCCAGGGTCATGAGGACGTCGTTTTCCTCCACGTAGCGGGAGGCTTCGTCGATGGTCTGGGCAAAGAGGGCTTCATCCCGGATGTAAAGGTCCCACGGGGTGGCCACGATGACGGCCTCCGGGTCCCGCGCAAGGAGGGTATAGGCCGCATAGGCCATACAGGGGGCCGTCTTGCGGGCAAAGGGCTCCACAAGAAGATTCTCCTGAGGAAGCTGGGGAAGGGTTTCACGGGCCTGGGAGGCGAACTCGTCCAAGGTAACAATCAGGATATGCTCCGGAGAGAAGAAGCCGGCAAAGCGCTCATACGTCCTCCTGAGCTGGTCCGGAGTACCGGAGCCATCGGCCATAATCACACAATAACGATGCTCATTCATAGGCTAAACATACATGGGAATCCACGCCTGGGGGAAATAACGGACAATGGTCTGGCTTCCGTCAAAAAGGACGGATACGATATCGAAGAAAACTTCCTTCCCGCCCAGGTTGTTCTTGTTGAGATACTGGACGGCTGCGGCCGATATCCTTTTCTGCTTCACTTTGTTCACCTGGTCCGTCACCGTGGTGGTAACGGGAACCGTGCGGGCTTTCACCTCTACGAAATGCAGGCCGTCGGGGGCTTCGGAGACAATGTCCAGCTCCAGGTGGCCGGCTCTCCAGTTGCGGTCCAGAATCTGGTGTCCGCGGCTTAGCAGGAAATCACAGGCCATCTGCTCCCCCGCTTGCCCCATCCTGCTGGTTTTCAGAACGTTCATGGTTTTAGTTTTAGTCAAATTTCACTACCGTCACGCCGGAGCCACCCAACTGGATGTGCTCGTCTGCGGCGGAGCTCACGCCGGGCACGGTGCGTACGTACTTCTGGATTTCCTCACGCAGAGCGCCCGTTCCCTTCCCATGCAAAATCCGCACCGAAGGAACACCCAGCATGATGGCATCGTCTATATACCGCATCACAATTTCCAGCGCATCGTTCACCCGTTCCCCTCTCACGTCCAGCTCCAGCTTGAACTGCGCCTTGCGCTCGCTGATGGCGGCGTCGTACACCTGACGGGGTTTTTCGGCCGGTTTTCCGACCACGGCCTTGAATTCGTTGGCCGTAATCCGCTCCACCCGGTCCAACGGCAGTTTGGTGGTGATGCTGCCCACAATCACGCTCACGGCCTTGGTACTTATCTTGGAAACCTCTCCCACCATCCCGTTGTCTTTGATGCGGACCTTCTCTCCCACCTTGAGCGGAGCGCTGCGGAAGGCGGCCATGGCGGCCTCCTGCGACTCCTTTTCCTCCATCTGCCGGAGCGTCTGACCGTCGGCCCGGCGTTTCTTGCGGGCCTGCTCGCGTTCCTTGCGCTCCTTCACGGTCTGGAGTTTCTTGTCTATATAGGCGTCCCGGCGCCCTCGGCCCTCGGCCAGCGCCCCCAGGAAGCCTTGCAGCTCTGCCCGGGCCTCCTTGGTTTCCTCCTTGGCGGCCTGCGTCTCCCGGATGGTCCGGATGGTGTTTTCTACCTGCCGATTGGCATCCTTGATGATTTTCTGGGCCTCCTCCCGGGCTTCATCCAGGATGCGGCGGCGCATGTCCTTGATGTCTTCGAGTTCCTTCTCGTAGCGGTCCGTCAGGCCCTCCAGCGTCTTGTCCGTCGCCTTTATCCTGGTCAGTTTCTCGTCCAGGGCCCGGCGGCTGCGGGCAATCTTGCGAAGGTTGCGCTCGATGCCCACGAACTGCTCTCCGGCACGCTGCTCCGCATCCTGCACGATGGCCTCCGGCATACCCATCTTGCGGGCCAGCTCAAAGGCGAAGGAAGAGCCCGGCAGGCCCTGTTCCAGCACAAAGAGCGGCGCCACGGTGGCCGCATCGAACTGCATGGCACCGTTGACGACACCGGTTTCCGCTCCGGAAGCGTATAGCTTGAGATTGGTATAGTGGGTGGTGATGACACCATAAGCGCCAAGGGCGTCCAACTGGTGCAGAATGGCTTCCGCGATGGCTCCGCCGGCGGCCGGCTCCGTCCCGGAACCAAACTCGTCTATGAGGACAAGGGTCCTGGGACCGGCCACTTCCAGCATGGCCTTCATGTCCGTAAGGAAGGAGCTGTAGGTGGAGAGGTCGTTTTCCAGGGACTGGTCGTCTCCGATGGACACCATGATGCGGTCGAAAACCGGCAG
>CAJOMB010000103.1:0-2192 GCA_905235615.1 uncultured Bacteroidales bacterium
GAAGAAGTATGCCGATTTCTTTGATGAACACGTGTTTGGAAAGACATGAACGAAATCTTTTGGATTTTGCAAAGAAAACTCTTAGATTTGCAAAAGTTTGACAAATTTATGAGTTTATTTTATGATTGTCCAGTTTTCAGTCGAGAATTACCTTTCATTCAAAGAACAAAATACACTTTCCATGGTGGCCACGCCGCTGCGAGAAGATGCATCTTTGACGGAGAATGTTCTGGTGCCCATTTCGGACACGGGAGTCTCTCTTCTTAAGAGTACACTCATCCTCGGCCCTAATGCCTCCGGCAAGTCCAATGTCATAAAGGCATTTGATTTCTTCAAGCGCTTTATCATAAACTCCTTCAAGGATTTACAGGCCGGAGAGGAAATCGGTGTCGACAATTTCCGGCTGGATGTCCGGACAGCGTCGGAGCCTACAAGCTTTGAGATCATTTTCATCTGCGGTGATAATCAGTACCGCTATGGTTTCAATGTTACGCGGGAAAAAGTATTGGACGAATGGCTGTATCGGAAAGCTTGCCGCAAACGCGCCAAAGAGGTGGAACTCTTCCTTCGCGAAGAAGATACCTTTAAGGTCCATCCAAGCATGCCTATGTTGCAGGACATCGTGAACCGGAAAATGGTCCGGCCCAACGCCCTGCTGTTGTCTGCAGCCGCCCAGTTCAATGACACTACCGCCGTGGAGATTATCGGCTGGCTGACAGACACAACGGTCCTGTCCTGCTCGGAAGAAGACCTGAACTGGAGGGATGCCCTCCGGCATTTCGATGATGAGACTATGCGTGAAAGGATTGTCGCCTTTTCGCAGTACGCCGACCTGGGCATTGAGGACATTGAGAAATCCGGCGACAGGGTGACAAGCCGCCACAATCAGTACGATGCCGATGGCCGCGTCACGCAGTCTGTGAGTTTCCCCTTCCTGGACAACGAATCCGAAGGCACCATCAAGTACTTTTCGCTGGCCTACCCGATTATAGATGCGCTGGACCATGGTAAGCGCTTGATTGTCGATGAGTTTGACTCCAAGATGCATCCTCTGCTTACGGAGCGTGTTATTACCCTTTTCAATTCCAAGGATACCAACCCCAAAGGAGCACAACTGATATTTACCGCTCACGACAGCAATCTGCTTTCTTCCGGGGCCTTCCGGAGAGACCAGGTGTGGTTCACGGAAAAAGACCGCCTGGGCGCATCGAAACTTTTCTCCCTGGCCGAATCTCCCTGGCCGAATTCAAAGTGCGCAGCGGAGCTTCCTTCGAGAAAGGATACCTCTCGGGTAAGTACGGCGCCACGCCAATCCTCGGCAATATGTCCAATCTGTTTGTGAAGGAGGAGCAGTAGCATGGCGGCAAATCGTAATTCACCCCGGAAAGAACGGGATATCCGAAGAAAGGTCGGTGTTCGCCCCGTCAAGAAATCGTTTCTGATTGTATGCGAGGGACAGAACACGGAACCGGACTACTTCAATTCCTTCCGCCTGACATCGGCTACGGTAAAAGCTGTCGGAAAAGGACTTGGAACGCGTGTGCTGGTGAAGGAAGCTGTGGGCATCCGGCAGGAAGAGCAGCGGAAAGGGAAAACTTATGACCAGTATTGGGTGGTCTTTGACAAAGATGATTTTCCGGATGAGGATTTCAACTTGGCTATTCAGGAAGCCAAAGCAGAGGGCTTTCAGGTAGCGTGGTCCAATCAAGCCTTCGAATACTGGTTTCTTCTCCACTTCCATTTGTACCAAGGGCCTCTTCACAGGAGCAAGTACGCTGAGATGTTGACTAAACTGACAGGAATGCCCTACTCCAAAAAGGCAGGCGTAGCATCCGCGCTTTACAATTTATTGTTCCCTAAGATGGACGCTGCCATTTCTCACGCTAGAACTGTCCTCGCAGGATTTCAGGAAGGAACGACTCCGGACCAGGCGGAATCGGCTACAATGGTGTTTGTCCTCGCCGAGCAGTTACGGTCATATATGTAATATTTTCATGGCAATAATAGAAGTGAGCAACCTCGCCTCATACAACTGCCTGCGGGTTTGATTTGACCAGGCACCACCATGCATTGGCCGATGCAGAGGCCTGTGCATATAAGACTGGCTCGCTTCCCTCAAGAACCGTTTCAGTAGGAATGCCAGAAAATTCATCATTCATCAAGAAACTTATCTATCTTTCTTCTAAGCAGTT
>CAJOMB010000103.1:2235-7300 GCA_905235615.1 uncultured Bacteroidales bacterium
CACATTTCAGCGAAAGGGAGCCCCCTACAACAATAGCAAGACCGCCAGGAGCCCTACGCAGAAGCCCTGGGCGGTGAGGCGACGGCGGGTGACGTGGCGGGTGGAAAGGGCCAGGGGGTACTCCTGGATGTCCTCCTGAAGGGTGTCCGGCACATGCGGGGCACTCCACTTGTGAATCACCTCCCCGTCATAGAAATAGGAGCCGCCGCCATTGGAACGGTTCAGGGTGATAAGCGTCTTATAGTCAGAGAAATAAGGGGTTATATCGGCCGACAGCCCCAGGGCCTCCACCTCTTCCCTACCGGCCGATACTAACAGCAGCGGAAGGGCCTCCGTCCCCTGCAGAAGGCGGTAATGCTCCTCCACGCGGGCCCAATCGGCCTTGGTGGCATCATAGACGGAGATAACCACCACCTTGCCCTGAGCGGCCAACTCATCCTGATACGTGCCCTCCGCGTCAAAGAAACTCAGGATGGGTGCACGGCGGAAATCCGCTTCCTCGGCATTCTCGTCCAGGGAGGCGAAGAGCTGGGAGCCCCAGTTGAAGGGCGTGAAATCCACGATGGGAAGGTGCGAATTGCAATAGACGGCGCCCAGAAGGACCGCGGCAAAGGCCACCCCGGCCGCCACATTTTTGTGCACCCGCGGCGTGCCAAACTCCTTGAAAGGCGTGAAGGCCACCACGGCCAGCACCATCAGCACCACATTTTTCCAGAAACTCTGGGCATGGCTCAGATGCACCGCCTGCCCGAAGCAGCCGCAGTCCATGGGCGGATTGAAAATCCACAGCAGAAGGGTAACCACGGTGAAAACGTCCAGCATGGCATAGGCCAGAATGGCCGACAGTTTCCGGAAAACGCCGGTAATGAGGCCGATGCCCACCGCGCACTCCGTCACGGCCAGAACCACGCCCACGGCACGGGCAGACGGAAGAAGGAAAGGAAGGTGGAAGAATTTGAAATACTCCTCCACGATGAGCATGGTGCCCACCGGGTCCACCAGTTTCAGGAGGCCCGAAATCAGGAACACCACGCCCAGCACACCGGCGATGTTTCTGCGGAAACGCTGATAGGAAGGCTTCATGCGAGGAAAGGATCTACGGCGGCTTTCACCTTCTGGAAAATGGCCTCCGGGGGAAGCATCTGTCCCCGGGTGTCCGAACAGTCTATGCGGCGGAACTTGGGATCCAGCTCCGTCTGGGCCACATACATCTCCCGCACGGTCTTCTGGAAGGAAATGGAAGCCTCATGGATGTCCTGGGCCCCGGAAAGGTACTCCCGGTCCTCCCCTGCCCGCTGGTGCATAAGGCTCTGCTCCACAAAGCCGATGGGGACGTCCAAGAACAAATTCAGGTCCGGCACGGGCAACTCAAAGTCTCCGTACTCCGTGTTGAAAATCCAGTCCCGGAGCTGCTCCCGCTCCTGAACGCCGGAGAGCTTGGCGCACTGATAGGCAATGTTGGAGTACACATAACGGTCCAGCAGGACGGTCTTCCCTTCCCGGAGCGCCTTCTTCATGACAGGCACCGCCCCATGACGGTCTTCCGCAAACAGGAGGGCCACCAGCTGGGGATGCACGGCGTCATTGGCGCCAAAGTCTCCCCGCAGGAAACGGGAGATGAGGTCTCCGTAAACAGGCGCGTCATAGCGGGGGAAATGGATGTATTCCAAAGCCCCGCAACGCTGGATCAGATATTCTTTGAGACGCTTGACCTGCGTGGATTTGCCCGCCCCGTCAAGTCCTTCGAGTACAATGAGCATAGTTCGTGTTAAAGTTTGCAAAGATACAAAAAATAGTTGTATCTTTGAGCTATGCAAAAGATTCACATCATGGGAATCCTGAACCTGACGCCGGACTCGTTCTACGCCGGCAGCAGGGCAGCAGGGACCGACGCCCTCTCCCGCATCCGTCAGATGTGGGCCGATGGGGCCGATGTGGTGGATCTGGGAGCCTGCAGCACCCGTCCGGGCGCCTCGCAGCCCTCCACAGAAGAAGAATGGGCCCGCTTGGAGCCCGTCCTGATGAAGACAGGGGGTGGACAAGCCCCCGGAAGGGAGTTCCCCCCTGTCTCCATCGACACCTACCGGGCGGAGATTGTGCGGCGGGCGTATGAGACCATCGGCCCGTTCATTGTGAATGACATATCGGCCGGAGGGATGGACCCCAAGATGCTGGAGACGGTGGGACGCATAGGACTCCCCTATGTGGCCATGCACATGCGCGGGACGCCGGAAACCATGCAGCGCCTCACGGATTACGACGACGTGGTGGATGCCGTGAAAAGCTATTTCCGGGACTTTGAGAGAAAGGCGGCCGATGCCGGCATCCGGGAGTGGATCCTGGACCCGGGCTTCGGCTTTGCCAAGACCGTGGAGCAGAACTACGAGCTGCTGCGGAGATTAGCGGAAATTACGGAGGCTTTTGATGCGCCCGTATTGGTGGGCCTTTCCCGCAAGAGCATGATTTATAAAGTTTTGGGCATCACTCCCGAAGAAGCGATGCCCGCCACGCAAGTTCTGAATATGGCTGCCCTGGAAAGGGGCGCCACCTGGCTCCGGGTACACGACGTGGCCCCGGCCGTCCAGACCGCCCGGCTCTATTCCAAGATATACACGTCCTCTCCCGGAGCGGAGAAATAATACTGCTCCCGGGCAAAGGCTTCCAGCGTATCCGTGTTGTTGCGAAGCCGGTCTATCTCCTGGTCCATCTCCTGAATCTCCGCCTTCAGGCGGGCCATTTCGGCCTCCTGCGACTTCTCCTCCATGGTGGCCCCTATCCAGGAGAGGACACTGTTATGGGCAAAGAACAACAGCCATAGGGCCACGATGGTGGTGGACACAATCACAAAAGGGACCAGGTAATTGTGGTCACTCTTTTTGAGCCAGGCCCATCTGTCCTTTTTCTCTTCCATATCAGTCCACATTCAGCGTTACCGTATCGATATTGCCCCGCTCCTGCTCCAACGGGATGCGGCGGAAAGCCAGGAGGCAGGCCACCAGCAGCACCACCCCCAGCACATACACCACCGCATACGTGGTCTGGGGGATTATGTCAATCCAGAAGTCCACGTCCTGCAGGGAAGGAATCTGGCTCAGGATTACCGCCGTTCCGTTGTTCACGAAATGGATGAGCATGGTGAGCCACAGGCTGCCCGTCCTGTAATACACATAGCCCATCACCAGGCCGATGATAAAGGCATTCAGGGCCTGCCAGGGATTCATGTGGATGAGGGCGAAGAAAAGGGCCGATATCACGATGGCCCACGCGGGCTTCATCCTGGTAAGAAGGCCGCGAAGCACCATGCCCCGGCACAGCCACTCCTCAAAGATGGGCGCGAAGATGGCCGTGAGGAGGAAAGAGCACCACAGCGGGCCGCCGGTCATCTGCTTCAGCAGTTCCACGATGGTGTCGTAGAAGCTCTTCATGGCCGGCGTGGCCGTGGTGAGCTTGAAATTCCAGTAATTGGGCAAATCGGCCGATATCATGGTGGCAAAGGACAGGCCGACGGTAATGACCACCATCTGCCAGGTCTTGAAGGGGCCCCAATGGCTGTTGTTGAGCTTGTAGCCGGTCTCGAAGAGGCTGTTGCGCTGGCTCTTCTGCGCGGCATACACCATGGGTGGCAGGAAGGAAAGCGGGTACACCACCAGCATGGCGTACTTCTGGACAATCTCCGCCGGCAGGAACGCCATCAGAATTACCTCTATCAGGCTTCCAAGCAGGTTGCCCACCAGGAACCAGCCCAACAGGACGAACATGCCCTTCACGCCCGGCACATACCAGGCGTGGTTGGCATAAAGGTCGTAATTGTTTACTTTACGGGCTTTATTGAATACGGGAGAAGGTACCATACTAATACAGGGGGCTGGGATAAATACCTTTTTCTACGAGCTCTGCAAACTTGGCCACCACAGCCGGGCGGTCTTCCTTGTAAGTTACGCCAAACCACCGGGAAGGCGTGGAAAGCACCTCGCAGGAGCCTTCACCGCCCTTCACCATCACATCAACGGCGTAAGGGATGTAGTATTCCTTCTTGGGCTCGGTGATATGTTCCTTCAGGAAGGTCTTGAAAATCTCCGCACTCTTTTGGAAATAATCCGGGGTGAAGCCCCACATGTTCATGGAGCAGAGAGCCTTGGCATCCAGTTCCACGTGGTTCTCTCCGTTCACGGAATTGTTGCCGTACACCTTGCCGTCGGCCTCGCGGGCAATCTCTAAATGCTCCGCAATGTCTGTCAGGTTGCCCTTGGCGTCGTAGGAGCAGATGCCGCGGGACACGCTGCCGTTCTCGCTCAGGGTGTTCTCCAGCTCGAAGCCCACGATACAGTACCGGCCCTTCGTGTTTGTATGCTTCCGGCACCAGTCTCCCAGAATCCTGAAGGACTCCTTGCCGTAGAAATCGTCTCCGTTGATCACGGCGAAGGGCTCGTTGATTACTTCGGCCCCCATCAGGACGGCGTGGGCCGTTCCCCAGGGCTTCACACGCTCCTGAGGAACAGTGAAGGGGGCGGGAATCTTGTCCAGCTCCTGCGTCACGAAGACAAACTGCAGGGGCTCTCCGTCCACCGTCTTCACGCCGGCATATTTCTCTTTCACAGCCTGTTCCATCTGCTCTTTGAAAGACTCCCGGACAATATAGACCACCTTGCCGAAACCGGCCTCCACCGCGTCGTGGATGGAATAGTCGATGATGGTTTCACCGTGGGGACCCAGGCCGTCCATCTGCTTGAGTCCGCCATATCGGCTGCCCATGCCGGCAGCCAGTACAAGAAGTGTAGGTTTCATAGTATCTGTTATTTACGTTTGCGTTTACGGCGTTCCCTCACCCTGTAGGCGCTTTCCACCACCAACTGGTCCTGGAAATCCCCGCGGGCCGCCAGCAGGTTGCTGATGCAGATAAGCAGCGGGAAAATGGCCGTCCAGCGGAAAACGGGGCCCTCGAAGGTGAAGTACATCCAGGCTATCCAGAGCTGCATCCCCAAGGCTATGATGCCGGAGAGCACTGCCAGGCGCATCTGCAGGATGCGGGATTTGTACACCACCAGGGCCAGCACAATGAGGAAGG
>CAJOMB010000104.1:0-9156 GCA_905235615.1 uncultured Bacteroidales bacterium
CTTGCCGTTCTCATTCAAGGTATAACCCTTCTCCGCCGCATGGTGCAGGGTGAACATGTTCACGCCGTTATCAATGACGATGCAGGGCAGCGGAATGGCGATAGGCTTCCCCTTCCACTCCGTGATGTGCCACTCATACTCGTCCCCGACGTGCTCGAAGATGATTTCGCCCACGTCGATGGATTCTTCGCTTTCGCTCAGAATGACAGGGGTGTCCTGAGGCACGGCAATATTGTCATCCTGAGGCACTTGTGCCGAAGGATCCACCAGCAGCAACAACGATATGAGAAGGGCCGGCATCATACCTCCACGCAGACTTTAACGACGTTTTCCTTCACCTCCACAAAGCCGTCATGGACGGGAACGAACTTCTCCTGTCCGTCCTCCACATAGCGGATATTTCCGGGCAGGAGGGCCGTGATGAGGGCCGCGTGGTCCTTGAGGACGGTGAAAGGCCCCTCCACGCCGGGCAGGGTGACCAGCGTGACATCGGCCTGTACCAAGGTCCCTTCGGGACTGAGGATATGTAATGCAATCGTACTCATATTTTATTTCAGATTGCCGATCAGGTCGGCAATGACGTCATGCCCGGCCTGACCGGGCATCTCCTATTTCGCCGCGGCGAGGATGGCTTCACCCTTCTTGATGGCATCCTCGATGGTGCCCACGTTCAGGAAAGCCTGTTCCGGGAGGTAGTCCACCTCTCCGTCCATAATCATGTTGAAGCCCTTGATGGTGTCTTCAATGCCAACCATTACGCCAGGCACGCCCGTGAACTGTTCGGCCACGAAGAAGGGCTGGGACAGGAAACGCTGCACACGGCGGGCGCGGTTCACCGTAGTCTTATCCTCGTCCGAGAGTTCGTCCATGCCCAGGATGGCGATGATGTCCTGCAGCTCCTGGTTGCGCTGGAGAATCTGCTTCACACGCTGGGCGGTGTCGTAATGGGCCTTGCCCACAATGTTGGGGTCCAGGATGCGGGATGTACTCTCCAACGGGTCCACGGCCGGGTAGATGCCCAGGGCTGTAATCTTGCGGCTGAGCACCGTGGTGGCATCCAGGTGGGCGAAGGTGGTGGCCGGAGCGGGGTCCGTGAGGTCATCGGCCGGCACGTACACCGCCTGCACGGAGGTGATGGAACCGTTCTTGGTGGAGGTGATGCGCTCCTGCATCTTGCCCATTTCCGTGGCGAGGGTGGGCTGGTAACCCACGGCCGAAGGCATGCGGCCCAAAAGGGCGCTCACCTCGGATCCGGCCTGGGTGAAACGGAAGATGTTGTCGATGAAAAGGAGGATGTCCCGGGGACCGGCGCCGGAATCTGAATCACGGAAGCTCTCGGCCAGGGTGAGGCCGCTCAGGGCCACGTTGGAACGGGCGCCCGGGGGTTCGTTCATCTGGCCGAAGACCATGGACACCTGGCTCTTTTCCAGCTCCCTGGCATCTACGAGGGAAAGGTCCCATCGGCCCTCCTCCATGGCCTTCTCAAAGGCGTCTCCGTAGCGGATGACCTTGGATTCAATCATTTCCCGCAGGAGGTCGTTGCCCTCGCGGGTACGCTCCCCCACGCCGGCAAACACGGAGAAGCCGTTGTGCGCCTTGGCAATGTTGTTGATGAGCTCCTTGATGAGCACCGTCTTGCCCACGCCGGCGCCGCCGAACAGGCCGATTTTACCGCCCTTCAGATAGGGTTCCAGCAGGTCGATGACCTTGATGCCCGTGAAGAGCACCTCCTGGGAGGTGGTGAGGTCTTCGAACTTAGGGGCCTCCCGGTGGATGGGCAGGGTTTCATGGCGGTCCAGCTCGCTCATTCCGTCAATGGCGTCCCCGGTCACGTTCATCACGCGGCCGCGGATCTGCGCACCCACGGGCATGGCGATGGGCCGGAAGGTGTTCTGCACCTCCAAGCCGCGGCTGAGGCCATCCGTGGAGTCCATGGCAATGCAGCGCACGGTATCTTCACCAATGTGCTGCTGCACCTCCATGACAAGGGTTTTCCCGTCCGGACGCGTCACCGTAAGGGCGTCTTCAATTCTGGGCAGTTCCAGCTCCGCATTGCGGGCCGATATATTGAAATGCACATCCACCACCGGTCCTACAACCTGCGCGATGTGCCCGACTGCATGGGGCATAGGCTAATAAAAATTTCAGTATCTACAAAGATAGAAAAATCTTCGCAGATACCGATACTGTTTCGTTTACATTTTTTCTCAGAGTCTGTTTTGAAATGATTGATATCATTTCAAAACAGACTCTCAGTACACGAATTTGAAGTCGTCCACATACAGGACGGAGGTGGTGGAGCCGGTGAAATAGTCTCCCCGCGCACTGGAAGAGCAGGCAACGGTGACGTACTTGGGCGTGCGGTTGTTGCGGTATTTGATCTCGATGCGGAACTTCTGGTAAGCGTCCATCTCCTTGTCAAGCGTCAGGATGCCGAGGCCGATGATGCCGGGGTCCTTCTCCATGTCCAAGAGCTGGGTAGGCGGGCACATGTCGTAGGGCTGGTCCCAATCGGCCAGGATGACGATGATGGCGGCCTTGTCCGTCTGTCCCTTCAGGTTCTCAAACGGCGGCTGGGCAAAGTCAATGACGCCCGGCTTGTAGCAGGCATAGCCTTCGAGGGCTTCGGGACGGGCGGTGAAGGGAACGCCCCAGTGGATGTGGGCGGTCATCTTGGAAAAGTCCACCTTGCCGGTGCGGCCGGAGAAGATGCTGCCGGCGCCCAGTTTCTTGATGGCGCCAAACAGGGCCGAGAGGGGCTTGGTTTCCAGTTTCACGGCCTTCTTTCCGGGGCCGGGAACCGCCACGAACTTCTCTTCCGGGCTCACCGTAATCTGGCCCAGTTTCTTGGTGGAGGCGGCGGCGGAGCCCCAGCTTTCCAGCTTGTCGCCGGTCCACTGGTCAAAACTCATGTTGGGGAGCTGCGGACCGTCCCCGTCCGGGACGAAGGCGCACAGCATCAGGCAAATCAATGTTCCTATCATCCAATTCAGTTATAAAGTCAAAGAAGGTCCGGATGTCTTTTTTCTCCGGGAGGCGGGCCATGTAGCAGAAGTTGCACAGGTCGTCGGAAAGGGCGTCCGGAACGCGGCCGGCGAAGCAGATGGCGTCCCCGTAACGCTGGCGGATTTCCTCGTCACCGTGCTTGTAACGCTTGCCGTCGCGGCGGCCGGCATAAGCCAGGTAGGCGCTCTCACCCAAGGGTTTGCGGGCCTCGTTGAAGGCCACCATATCGGCCCATATCTGGAAGACGTCCGTCTGGTGCGCGTAGTTCATCATGTCGGGGGTATAGCCTCCCGGCGGGCGCATGTTCACTTCCAGGCCAACATAGTCTCCCTTCTTGCCCAAGCCTTCGCGGTCACGGTCCAGCTGGAAGAACTCCAGGTGCACGAAGCGGCTCTTGATGTTGAAAGCCTTCACCGTGCGGCGGCCTATCTCGGCCAGCTTGGCGGGGACGGTCTTGTTGGTGTAGTAGCAGGTGTCCAGGTTGTCGTGGACAATCTCCATGATGGGCGTGGGGAATACGCTGTTGTTCTCGAAGACGGGCTTGCCTTCCGCATTGAATATGGCGTCGTAGCTTACCAGAAGGCCGGTGATGAACTCCTCAATCACAAAGTATTGGAAGTTGTCGGAATGGGCGGCGAACCAGGCGTCCAGCTCCTTGGCATTGCCAATCTTGGTAGTGCCGCCGGCGCCCATGCCGCTGTCCGGCTTGGCAATGACGGGATAGCCGGTCTTCTTCACAAAGGCCTTCACCTTGGCCACCCCCTCAGCCCCTTTGATCTGGCGGGCCGTGGGAATGCCGCCCAGGGCATAGTATTTCTTCATCTCGCTCTTGTTGCGGATGGAGGCAATCTGGTCGTTCTTGATACCGGTGGTCACGTTGAAATCTGTCCGCAGGCGGGCGTCCTGTTCCAGCCAGTACTCGTTGTTGGATTCAATCCAGTCAATCTTGCCCCACTTGTGGGCAAACCAGGCTACGGCCCGGTAAACTTCCTCGTAATTGCCCAGGTCGTTCACTTTGTAGTAGTCGCTCAGACTCTGCCGGAGCTCCCAGGGCAGGTTCTCGTAGTTGGTGTCCGCAATACCCAGCACGTTGACGCCGTTGGCCTTGAGGCCGGCGCAGAAATGCCAGTAGGTCTGCGGAAAATGGGGGGAGATGAATATCAAGTTCATAAAACTGTAGGTTTTGTTTTCTTCGGAAACCCGGCGCATGGCGCCGCGGCTTATTTCGTAGGCCTCTCCGTAGAGGGTGGGCTTTCCGTTTTCTATCTTGACGTAACCGCCGTCCCGGAAGGTGTAGAAACGGTGGTTCCAACTGTCCGGGAAGGCGATGTCTTCAAAGAGACGCAGCCCGTCCATCTGGGCATGGCGCACCTGCTCCATGTGCGGAATCAGCTGGATGTCCGTGAGTCCCAGGCCCCGGAGCCAGCGCCGGTACTGCGGATCCGAGGCCTCGCCGGGCAGTTCCGGATGGGAATACACATGGTCTGCACAATTCATGCTGCCGGCGCTGCAGCCCATCACCACGCCGGGGAAGTTTTGGATGAGCTCCTTCAGTCTGATTTCCTTCAGAAACTTGTTCTGTGTGGGCACATGGCCGCCGCAGAGCACAATCCAGTGGGCCCTTTTCACCAACTCCGGGGCCTGCGCGGCATTCCGCCGGTCCAGCATGGTGATTTCCTGCGTCTTGATGCCGGAAGCGTGGATGCAGTCGCTCATTCCTTTGAGCACAGAGTCCGTGAAGCCCCGGTCATCGGGGGCGGCGCTTACCAGCAGCACCCGGGGCGCCCCGCCACCGGTGACGGCGGCGAGGGAGGCCTTGACATCGGCCCTGAAGCCGTTGTCTTCCGTGAAACAGGACTCTCCGTAGCGGGTGGGGCTGCCGGTAAGATACACAATCATGCCTGCAAAGTTAGCGTAAATTCAGACAAATAAAAATTCGGCCATCCTTGGCGGGGTGGCCGATTTTCAGTATTCGCACCGTTTCATTTAGTCGGCGAGGGAGAAGCGCTTGAAGGCAAGCACCTTGGCGTCCTTGTCCACGGCGGCGAGGGCTTCCTTCACCGTCTTCTTGTCGTCGGACAGCTGGTATTCCTGCTCCATCAGGGTGTTCTCCTTGAGGAACTTCTGGATACGGCCGTTCACGATACCGGCAATCATCTGCTGCTTGGAGGCAAGGGAGGCAAGCGTCTCGGCACCCACCTTGGCGATGATGTCGCGGGCCTGCTGGGCCTGCTCGGCGGTGAGCCAGCCCTTGGCGGTGTTGGACTCGATGTGGTCTTCGCTGTCCACGTGGGCGGGGTTGATACCGGCCTTCTTGAGGGCGTTGTCAACCGCCTTCTGGACCTGCTCGTCCTTGGTCTTCTGCTCGGCCACGGTCTTTTCGGACTCGATAACCTCGGCGGGGACGGAGGCGGCGTCAACGGCCACAGGATTCATGGAAGCCACCTGCATGGCGATGCCGCGGGCAATCTCTGCAGGAACCTGCTTGCTGAAGGACACGATGGCGCCCAGCTTGCCGTTGAAGTGCACATATTCGCTCACGAAGGGAGCCTCGAGGGCACCGTAGTAAGCGAGAATGTGCTTCTCACCGGTCTTGCCGGCCTGGTTGGTGATGTCCTCGTCCAGCGTGTAACCGTCTGCACCCTTCACGGCCTTGAGAGCCTCAAGGTCTGCGGGGAACTGAGCGATAGCGGCATCTGCGATGGAAGCGGCGAGGCTCTTGAAATCCGGGGTGGCAGCCACGAAGTCGGTTTCGCAGCCCAGGCACACGAGGATGGCCTTTCCGCCGTTTACACGGCTGAGAACGGCACCCTGGGTGGTCTCGTTGTCACCACGCTTGGCAAGGGTGGACTTGCCTTTTTCACGAAGAATCTCGACAGCACGCTTGAAATCTCCGGCGGCCTCTTCGAGGGCCTTCTTGCAATCCATCATACCAGCGCTGGTCATGTCACGCAGCTTCTTGATATCTGCTAATGCGATAGCCATAGTTCTGTTTGCTTTTAACGGTTAATTACTTTTCTTCTGCCTTGGGGGCTTCTTCTTCGGCCTTGGGGGCCTCCTCCTCTACGGGTTCGGCCTCGGCCTTGGTGCGGCGGGAGCGGAGCTTCTTGGCGGGAGCCTCGGCGGTGCCGTCATCAGGGATGGGGGCGTCGGTCTCTTCCTTCTCCTTCTCCAACTTGCGCTCTGCAAGGCCTTCATTGATGGCCTGGCACATCACGTCCATGATGAGTTCGATGGACTTCGTGGCATCGTCGTTTGCCGGAATCACATAATCAATCGGGGTGGGATCGCAACATGTGTCAACCATAGCGATAACCGGGATATTCAGGCGGACAGCCTCCTTGACGGCATTGGCTTCCTTCTGAACGTCTACCACGAAGAGGGCGCTGGGCAGGCGGGACATGTCGCGGATAGAACCGAGGTTCTTCTCCAGCTTGGCACGCTGGCGCTCTACCTGGAGGCGCTCACGCTTGGCGAGCTTCTCGAAGGTGCCATCTTCCTTCATCTTGTCGATGGTGTTCATTTTCTTGACGGCCTTGCGGATGGTGGGGAAGTTGGTGAGCATTCCACCGGGCCAGCGCTCGGTCACGGAAGGCATGTTGACCTCTGCGGCCTTGGCGGCGACGACGTCTTTTGCCTGTTTCTTGGTGGCAACGAAGAGGACCTTGCGACCGCTGCGGGCCATTTCTTTGAGGACCTCGGCTGCCTCGTCGATTTTCACGACGGTCTTGTGCAGGTCGATGATGTGGATGCCGTTACGCTCTACGAAGATGTACGGTGCCATCTTGGGGTTCCATTTGCGGGCCAGGTGGCCGAAGTGGGTACCTGCATCAAGAAGCTGTTCAAAATTAGTTCTGGACATGGTTTCTAAATTGTCTCATTAATAACTCTTTCATCAATCCGAAGTAGCAGTCCTTGACTGGTCTCCGGGATTTTTTCGCGGCCCGGCAATCCCTTTCGTAGCTTGGGAAGATTCGCATCCTCACCAAGATCTCAGGATTTGATGAATACCAAAGCCGTGCTGACGTAACTCCAGTAGTTGCAGGCCGATTAACGCTTGCTGAACTGGAAGCGACGACGTGCGCCAGGCTGACCGGGTTTCTTACGCTCGACTTCGCGGGCGTCGCGGGTGAGGAAGCCGGCGGCCTTCAGCGTGGAGCGGTAAGCCTCTTTATCCACCTCGCAAAGAGCGCGGGCGATTCCGAGACGAACGGCCTCTGCCTGACCTTTGGTACCACCACCTACGAGGGTGACCTTAACGTCAAACTGACCTGCAGTGCCGGTGACCTCGAGGGCCTGGTTGGCGATGTACTGGAGGGTTCCCTCCTTGAAGTACTCTTCCATGGGGCGTCCGTTGATTTCGAACTTGCCCGTGCCGGCAGCTACATAAACACGAGCGACAGCTGATTTACGTCTTCCAAGGGCGTGTTTCTGTTCCATGTGCTCTGTTTAGATTTCGTTAAACTTGATGGTTTTGGGTTTCTGTGCCTGCTGCTTGTGCTCCGGACCTGCATAGATGTACAGGTTGTTGATGAGCTTGTCACCCAGACGGGTCTTGGGCAGCATACCGCGCACAGACTTGCGGATGAGTTCCTCGGGCCTTGAGGCAAGGATCTCGCGGGGCGTGGTGAAGCGCTGGCCACCGGGATAGCCGGTGTAGCGGGTGTAAACGCGGTCCGTCATCTTCTTGCCGGTGAGACGAATCTTCTCGGCATTGATGATGACGACGTTGTCACCACAGTCCACATGCGGGGTGTAGCCGGGCTTGTTCTTGCCACGGAGCACGAGTGCCACGCGGGAAGCCAGGCGACCGAGCACGAGGTCGGTTGCATCAATGAGGATCCACTCCTTGTTCACAGTTGCCTTGTTCAGGGAAACTGTCTTGTAGCTAAGTGTGTCCACTGTCTTGATAATTAATGGTTTAACATAAAAGTTGCGATCCCCCTGCAATGAGAGGGACCGCAAAGGTAGGAATTTTTGCCGAAATACGCAAATAATCAAAAGGTAAATCCGACTTTGGGGCCGATGGTAAAGTTTATCCTGGACGCACTGCTGTTCCCATACTCGAACTTGACGGGCTGGAGATCGGCCGATATTCCAAAGGAAAATTTGGAACCCTTCTTCCCGACATGAAGGGAAGCGCCCAAATCAAGGGCGGCGAATACATTGTTTTTAACGGAAAGCGGATGTGCGGAATCCGTCAGCAAATACTCATACTCCGCAGGAATACTGCCATACATCATACCCGATTCGACTTTGCCTTGATACCTATACATTAACTGGGAAGCCGAGAAGAATGCGCCCCCTACCCGGACACTGACGTAAGGAGTCCATTTCTTCTCCGGCAGGAAATCATACTTTGCATAAACATAAGGCCGAAAAGCATGATATTGTTTGGTATCTACATAAATGTTTGCATCACCGCTAGGTAAATCCTTTCGGCCGAAGTAATTTATGTAACCGATACCCAGCCCGGCAGATAAATGTCCGTTAAACTTATAGCCTCCATACAAGTCGAATGCATAATTGTTCGACCACGTCTTGCCCATGGAGAATCCCCAAGAGCCACTGGCTCCCACTTCATATTTCCTTTGCCCCTGGGCATTTAGACCCTGCGCAAAGCATAGACACACAACGGCAAACAATAAAAGATGCTTTTTCATAAATGTTGTAATTAAAGTTTAAATTCGCTGCAAAGTTCCATGTATTTCTATGATTACGCAAGAAAAAACATGTTACATTTTTATCCGTAACATGTTTATTATTAGGCCATTACAAAAATCTCTCTGTTACAGGTCCCATTTACTGACGCGATGAGGCGAGTTCCTGGACGAAATAATGGCCATTGACAATGTCGGGACGTAACAAACGTTCTTTGTAGCGAGTCTTCCGAGTCCTTACTGAAGCGAAGGACATGTCCATCAAAAAAGCGATGGTACGGTCCGGTATTCCTGCATAGAAAAGCATGAGCATCTTGAAGTCTTCCTCTTCAAACTGAGGTTTCTCCATTTTACTTTTGGAGCAGACAACTCTAAGGTTCGTCATTATATTAGATTGCGAAGCATTTACACTGTCCTCCAATAAGGAAAATAACGAATCATCGTTACGGAACTTATCCAATGCAGACAAAAACTGTTGCATCTGTTCGGC
>CAJOMB010000104.1:9216-10718 GCA_905235615.1 uncultured Bacteroidales bacterium
TCATATGCGTCCGCACACATCTTAACAATAGCAATTTTATCCTGGATAAGGCCATTGATTCTTTGAGACATCTCGGACTGTCCAGTTCTGGAAGCACGCAACTCTTCGGCAATTTCTTGAATTTGGGCCATATCCTCTTCTATTCTACTCTCTCGTTCCTGGATGATTCTGTTCTTTTCCCGGATCTGACGACGTCTCATGTCCACCACTTGAATCAAAATAATGACAAGAAAGATAATCGCAAAGACAGACAGTATTAACAAACGAAGCCTATAGCCTGCAATATCCGATTGCCGGGCAACCTCTTGACGATTATAATCACTGATAGCATTGGAAAGTAACTGGTTCTCTCTATTGAAAACCATTCTATTATGCAGTTCTACGCCTTTTTTATACTGTTGATTGGCAGATTGATAGTCTCCTCTAGAATCATAAATTACGGCTCGTGTGTTACATAAATGTACCGAGTCGAGAAGTGTATGAGCACTGTTTTCCGCCAAAGACAGGTAATGGCTGACTGAATCTCTGACACCCTGTTTTTCGTATGCCCACGCTAACGTTCCGTAATCCGATGTTTCTCTTTTATTCCTTTCCAAATTATCAGCCTCTTCCTGTAAAGATATAACAAGTCTTGCATCAGGATTATTGGAATACCTGTTGTTTATGGCGCGATCTTTCAATACGTAATAGAGCAAGGATTCGTCTGAGTTTCTTGAATATTTCTCTAAAAAAGTAAGCAGAGAATCTGCTTTCTGAGACAATCCTTTTGCCATATAGACCCGCGCCTCTCCCAATCTTGAGTAAGCAGCATAAAAAGGCGCCTTCTCTTCATCAAATGCACGCACAGATTCTTGATAATAAAATAATTCCGAGTCCTCATCACTGCAATATCCATACATTTCCGCAATGTTTCGTGTGCTAAGACCTATGTAATGAAAATCCAAAATATCTTCTGCCAGCTCTTTGGCTTTAAGCAGCGAGACTATCGCCCCTGCCTTATTTCCCGCATTCCTTTGCACTCTTCCCAGCATGTACATAGAAAGCATTTTCTCTTTTCGTCCACCATGTCTTTCAAAGTATTGTATCGCGACTCGTATCAACGAATCATTATCCGTGTCTATGTAGTTTTTATCCATTGCCAACGACATCAGAAGGGCGTACCGGGCCCTGGTGGACTTGTTTCCAAGTTGTTTGGGCGGAATAGACGTCAGGCTTTCATAGGCAGCGGAAGGGTCCGTCGAAAGACTTTCCTCAATGGAATCTAATTGCTCGTTAATTCTCTTATCACAAGAAAGAGAAAGCACCAACGCAAATACAATCGGCATGAACAACCGACTGAAAGAACGAATTTTTTTCATAAAAAGGCTGCCATTACAAAATAAATACTACTTGAATTAAACTAATTAATTATGTTCAGGCAGCCTATGCCGTCTCAAAAACAGGTGACACAAAAAAGTCTTTAGATAAACTCACGCCAGGCTCCGGAAAAGCCTCAGTAGGAT
>CAJOMB010000105.1 GCA_905235615.1 uncultured Bacteroidales bacterium
CTGGCCAACCATCCCAATACGCCATGGATTTCACGTCTGGTTTTCCCGGACAAACCGGCCAGTTTCCTCTCCGAGGTGCTTAGGAACCTCCACACCGTGGATGAATTCCAGCATCTGGTCATGAGTAAGGCTGTCGAGTGGGTCATCTCCACCACGATGACGGATTTTACCTATGAGGGCCTGGATAATATCCTGAACCAGAAAGGAAAATACCTGGCCATGTCCAATCACCGGGATATTATCCTGGATCCGGCTATCGTTCAGGTGGTCCTGATGCAGAACAACTTGCCCACAACGGAGATTTGTGTAGGGGACAACCTTCTCAAACAGAAGTCTGTAGAGCTGCTTATCCGTTCCAACAGAATGGTTAAGGTCATCCGGGGCATATCGGCCCGGGAACTGTATCTTTCTTCCCAGCGCCTTTCCAAATACATTCGGGAAAGCATTACGTCCGGACGCAGTTCCGTTTGGATTGCACAGCGTCAGGGGCGCACGAAAAATGGCACAGACATTACTGAACAAGGGCTTTTGAAGATGGTGGACATGAGCGGAACCAAGGATTTCGTAGAGAATTTCCTGGAGGTGAACATCCTGCCGCTCAGCATTTCCTACGAATATGAGCCCTGTGACATCATGAAAGCCCGCGAACTCCTCATTTCCCGTACCCAGAAGTACGTAAAACGTGAAATGGAGGACCTGGAGAGCATTATTTTGGGCATCAAGCAGCCCAAAGGAAACGTTCATCTGCATATTGACGCGCCCATAACCCGGGAAGAAATCGAGGAAGCCGCCCAATATGATAAAAATGAGCGCTATACCAAGATGCGCTATGCCGTGGACCGCCGCGTCATCCAGGGTTACAAACTGTGGAAGACCAATTATATGGCCTATGACTGGGTGAACAATACCACCATGTATGCCGACCATTATGACGCTGCGGATATGGAAGCTTTCCGCGAGTATATCGCCGGTCAGCTCAAAGTGGTTGAAAACACGCTGGACCAGGATGAGTTGCTGGATATTTTGCTGCATATCTACAGCAACCCCGTGCTGAACAAGCAAAAGTTCATTTAGTTACACAATTTATATTATGTTAACTTGCCGATGAGCAGAAAGCGAATCGACCTCATTCTGGAAGGCGTCACCATCGAAGCAGTGGCTGCGGAAGGCAAAGCGCTCACCCATGTGGACGGCATGGTGGTTTTCGTGGACTTCGCTGTTCCCGGAGACGTGGTGGACATCCAGGTGTACAAGAAGAAGAAGAATTACATGGAAGGCTTTATCAAGCGCATTGTAAAGCCCTCCGAGCATCGTTTGGAGCCTTTTTGCAAGCATTTTGGCGTTTGCGGCGGTTGCCGATGGCAGCCTCTTCCCTATGAAATGCAGCTGGAAGCCAAACGGCAGCAGGTGGAAGACCAACTGGTGAGAATTGGCCATCTTCAGGTTCCTGAAATTAGGCCCACACTCCCCTCCGAGGCCACCCGCCACTATCGTAACAAATTGGAATTCAGTGCTTCCTGCAGCCGTTGGCTCCTGAAAGACGAAGACCCGAATACCCTTACGGACAAAGACCGGATGGCCCTGGGCTTCCATGTGGGCAAATTCTTTGACAAGGTGCTGGATATTGAACAGTGCCATCTCCAGAAGGAACCATCCAACGCTATCCGCCTGTTTATCAAGCGTTTCTGCTTGGAAAACGGCTATGAGTTCTACAACATCCGGGAGAATCACGGTTTTTTCCGCAATATGTTTGTCCGGAGCACGGAGAAAGGAGATTTCATGCTCATCCTGGTCTTTGCCCGCGAGGAGGAAGACAAGCGGAAAGCCCTTCTGGATGCCCTGGTGAAGGAATTTCCCCAGATTACCAGTCTTTACTACGTAATCAACGAGAAATTGAACGACTCCATTGCCGACCAGTCCCCTGTCCTCTATCATGGAGAAGATGCCATTTATGAGGAAATGGAGGGTCTGCGTTTCAAAATCGGCCCCAAATCCTTCTATCAGACCAATTCCCGCCAGGCTTACCGCCTGTACAGCGTAGCGCGGGACTTTGCAGCCCTTAGCGGCAACGAACTGGTTTATGACCTTTATACGGGTACCGGAACCATTGCTCAGTTTGTCAGTGCAAAGGCATCGAAAGTAATTGGTATCGAATATGTTCCGGAGGCCATTGAAGATGCTCGTTTAAATGCCGATGCCAACGGAATCACCAACTGCGACTTCTTTTCCGGAGACATGAAAGACGTCTTGAACGATGCCTTTATCCGGGAACATGGAAGACCGGATGTCATTATCCTGGACCCTCCACGGGCCGGCATCCATCCGGACGTGGCGCAGGTCATCCTGAACGCGGCACCTGAAAGAATGGTCTATGTAAGCTGCAATCCGGCTTCCCAGGCCCGTGACCTGGCCATCCTGTGCCGGGATTATGAGATTACGGCCGTTCAGCCGGTGGACATGTTCCCCCACACCATGCATGTGGAGAACGTCGTGGCCCTGAAAAGGCGTTAATTCACTTTTACGCGCGTTTCCACTTTCTCCTTCCGCCCGTCTTCGTACGCGATGCGGGCCACCAGCTGGTGGTCTCCCTTGCTCAGCCGGAAGGCCGATGTCTTGAGTACGCTGCCGTCCCATTCCCATTGGACGGAATTGATTTTGATGTATTCCGGGCACAGCAGCTGCGGCGTGAAAAGGTCTCCGCTCTGGTAACTCCCCTGCCCCGGATCGATGCAGACATATCCCAACTGTTCCAGGGAGGGGCCCGGCACTTCTGCAATCTCCGCACTGAGCATCAGATCCATGTATCCGCCGTCCCGGGAAAGCTCTTTCCAGTCTGAACGCTCCAGCGAGAAGCCGCTCCAGAAGCTGTTCCCTGCCTCTCCCGGCTTTACAATGCCCAAAGGAGTGTTTCCGGGCGCTTTCTCAAAGCCGTAGCCCACATAGATGTCCATCCCCTCCGGAATGCGGATGTTTTCTTCGGAAAGGTCCACTTTTACCGGACGGAACTCACCCAAGGCGGGCTTCTCCACTTTTTGGGACAACACGCGCACGGGGCCGAAGTCTATGATGACATACATATCCCCTATTTCCTGGTCCTTGGAGGAAATGTAAGGGTGGCAAGTAAGCTCCTGAAGGCGCTCTCCGCCGTGGTTTTTCAGTTCGTCGGCCGTGAAACGGACTGCTCCGAAGGCCGATTCTTCCGGGAAAGCGCCGGCCTCCAAGGACGGGTCGAACTTCCGGAGGGTGCTGTGGGAGGCCTCGCCCGGGGTATTCAGCTCCAGTGAAAGGGAAAGCATCCGGGTTCCTTCCGGCACTCCGGCAGACAGCGTGAGCGGAAGATAGCCGTTTTTGGAGACTTGCAGGCTGTACTCCCCTGCTCCTTCTATGGGCAGCAGGAAAAAGCCCTTGCTGTCTGTCTGGACCTGTGAAGAATGGCCTTCCAAGGCCACGGAAGCGTCGGTCACGGGCTTTCCGGCCGAATTGCGCACCATCCCGTCGATATGGGCCCCTTTGCCTTTGAGGACCCGGAAGAAGGCCTTGCCGTCCTGAAACTCGATGGTGGTGAGCTGGGTGTCCGTAAAATTCCCCTCCCAGTCCACCGGATCGAAGGAGAGCTGCTTCACGCTGCCCGGGAATACCAGGGCCGATGCATTGAGAGCGGAAGGATAATTGAGCGAAGCGGGATCGGCCGACGGAATCAGGTAGAAACAGGGATGGGCCCCGGAGTTATTGAGGATGTTATGGGCTCTCCAGTCTGTCCAGAGTTCCCGGGCCGGATACTCCCCTATCATCCGCTCCGACTGGTCTATGTGGTAGATGACAAGCCCTTCCGGGAGCGGATGGTCCCAGGATGTGCCGTCGCGGGCTTCTATGAGGAAGAACTCCCCTTCCGTTTCCGTGGAAATGCGGTAGGCCTGGCCCTTGTAGACGGCTTCCAGAACCACTTCTCCTTCAGGCAGTTCCGGGATTTCTCCCCGCCAGCCCAGCAGGAAACGCTCCAGGGCATTCAGATGCGGAGGTGTGCGGCCGTCATTGTTGTACAGGCCCCGGCACATCAGAGAGAAGTCGTACAGGCCTCCGGCAAAGCCGTCGGCGGAACCGTTTACATCATAAAAATCAGGCAGACCCAGGGTATGGCCCAGTTCATGGCAGGTGGGGCCGATGCCGGAGGGCTTGGTTCCGCTGCTGCCGGAGAGTTCGGAACCGCAGAAATAGGCGCCCGCTTTCACTCCGTCGAAGCTGATTTCCCGCAGAGCCTCCTCCTTACTGTCCTGGATGTTCCAGTGATGGGCCCAGAGGGCATCGGGCGGTCCGCCCTGGGCCTGGTCATATCCGGCAAAATAATAGATACAGAGGTCTATGATGCCGTCGGCATCGTAGTCATAGACGGAAAAGTCCACGTCATCATCCAGCAGCGTGCAGGCATCCAACAGCGCCTGCTCCGGCCGCATGTCGTCAATCCTTGCTCCGGAGGAATAAAGGTCCTTTCCGTACCAGGACATCTTTTTGTCTAAGGAAACCGGGCCGTAGATATCAAAGACAGGCGCAAACAGACCGCCGGAATTGTCCCGATAGTAATCCCGGACGGAAAGAGGGCCGTTGAGAAGTTCCGTGAAGTGTTCTTCGGGATTCTCCCGGGAAAAATGAACATCGCTGAACTCCAGCAGAATCACGGGAATATGCACCTCCCCTTCCCGGGGCTGCGCTCCCGCGAAAGTGCCTGCCAAAAGCAGGATAGATGCCAGCGAGCCCCTCATCCCTTACCTTTTTAAAACAAAATAGACGGACTCGTCTTTCTTGAGCCAAATCATCTGGGAGGTGATATGGAGCACTTCCACTTGTTCGTAGGTCTGGGATTGGAGGGTGTATCCGTTCGCCATCACCCGGTAATGCAGTTCCAGCTGTTGTCCTTCCTGCATGGCGGAGGGCAGATTTCCGATGCTCAGCACCTTCCTCTCCCCCACGTCCATGAAACGGAAAAG
>CAJOMB010000106.1 GCA_905235615.1 uncultured Bacteroidales bacterium
AATCGGCCAGGGGGAAAGGTGGATGGGAACAGTTCCTGAAGGACCATCCGGAGCGGATTGCATAATTTTTTAAAAAATTTTTAAACTTTGCCGCCGGGAGGGTGTCGAAGTAGTGTATTGCTTGAATTATATATGGTTAGAAAAGTGCTGTTGGGCCTCGCAGGCCTTCTTATGGGCCTCTCCCTGAGTGCCCAGAATTACAAGATTACCCTTCAGTTGCAGGATGCCTCCAACGGCGAGCCCGTGGGTTTTGCCACGGTTTCCGTTACGCCGGCCAAAGGACAGGCAAAGTACACCCTTACCGGTGCTGACGGAAAGGCCACGCTGGAAAAAATCAAAGCCGGAACCTATACGCTCAAGGCAGAGCTGATGGGTTACAAGGCCTATGAGCAGCAGCTGGAACTCAAACTCAAGGCCGATGCCGCCCTGGGCATCATCAAGATGGAACCGGACCAGCAGGTGCTGGATGCGGCCTCGGTAAGCGCTGTTGGCAATCCCGTTATCATCAAGAAAGATACGGTGGAGTACAACGCTTCCTCCTTCAAGATTTCCGACGACAACATGCTGGAAGACCTCCTGAAGAAGCTTCCCGGCGTGGAAGTGAACGAAGACGGCTCCATCACGGCCAACGGAGAAACCATCACCAAGATTACCATCGACGGTAAGACTTTCTTCTTAGATGACCCTCAGCTGGCCTCCAAGAACATTCCCGCCAAGCTCATTGAAAAGGTGAAGGTGGTGAAGAAGAAGAGCGAGCAGGCCGCATTTACCGGCATCGACGACGGAGAGGACGAGACGGTGATTGACCTCAGTGTCCAGAAGGGCATGATGAACGGCGTTTTCGGAAATGCCATGGCCGGAGGCGGTCACGACATTCCCTCCAGGAAGGAAGCCGCCAGTGACTGGCGCTGGCAGGGCGCTTTCATGGGAGGCCGATTCACGGAAGACAGCCAGATCAGCGTCATCCTGAATGCCAACAATACCAACAACCGCGGTTTCAACGACCTCAGCGGCAACATGATGGGCAACATGATGGGCGGAGGCGGCCGCTTTGGCGGAGGAGGGGACAACAACGGCATCAATACCACCTGGATGGGCGGTGCCAATGCCAACTTCGACCTCTTTGACAAGAAGATGCAGCTGGGAGGAAACTACCTGTACAACGGCTCCATCCGCGATGTCCTCCAGACCACCCACAAGGAGACTTTCCGGGATGACGGAACCTCCCTCATCTCCGACACGGACGGTAAGAGCCGCACTTTCGCGGATGGCCACCGCTTTGGTATGCGGCTGGAGCACAAGTTCTCCGAGAATACCTCCATCCTCTTCCAGCCCCAGTTCAACTTCGGGCGTGGCAGTTATGTCCAGCAAAGTGTCTTCGATACGGACACCAAGGCCAAGGACGGTAGCCTCACCAACACCAACGACGGTTTCACCAACAACAGCGGCAACAACCGCAACTGGAGCACCAACGGTTTCCTGCTCTTCCGCCAGCGCTTGGGCATGCCCGGACGCACCCTGTCGGTGAACCTCACCTGGAGACTCTCCAACAACTTCCTGAACGGCTATAACCAGTCCCTTACCAATTCCCAATATACGGATGCCGGAGAACCCGGCCTCACCACCCTGGTGAACCAGCGCATAGACCAGAGCAGCAAGAGCCGCAATGTGGGCGCCCGCCTGGTATATACGGAGCCCCTGGGCGGAAACTTCTACCTGGAAGGAAGCTACAACTTCAACTATTCCTGGTCCGAGACGGAGAAGCTGGTGTACGACAGCGGCGCCTTCGACTGGGGGCCGAATCCCTTCACGTTGGGAATGGGCACCCTTCCCTACACGACGCAGGGAGAGGTTTTGGATGGGAGTTACACCAACAACGTGGTGAACCGCAACCTGAATCACAACATCGGAGCGGCGTTCATGTACCAGGGCGAAGGCCTGCGGGCCCAGCTGGGTGCATCGGCCATCCCTACCAATACCTATAATTATACCAACGGGAAGGAGTATGCGGACAAGCGCTGGAATTTCGCCCCCAGGGCCATGCTGTTCTACGATTTCAACGACAATTCCAACGTGCGTTTCTTCTACTTCGGCCGCACCGCCCAGCCCTCTACCAGCCAACTGAACCCGGTTTTGGACAACTCCAACCCGCTGGCCATGAGCCTGGGTAACCCTTACCTGACTCCTTATTTCACGCACTCCCTCCGCAATGAGTGGGAGATTTCCAATAAGGAGACGTTCTTCACCCTGCGCATCAACGCCCAGGGCGGCATGACGCAGAACCCCATCACCAACGCCTCCTGGTATGACGGAAACGGCCGCCAGTACTCCTTCCCGGTAAACGGTCACAACACCTACAACGGAAGTGTGCGGATTACGCTCAATTCACCCATCGCCAAGTCCAACTTCTCCATTGCCAACACCGCCAACATTTCCTATTCCAAGACGGGCAACTATGTCGGAAAGGCCAATCTGGACATGACCAAATACCTGGTTGGAGACAATTTTGACTATGAGACTTTCCATAAGGACTATTTTGAGGGAGACGGCAGCCTTTGGGCGAACAGTTTCGTGGACAATGTCACCCGCAGTCTCTCGGTGATGGAAAACCTCCGCTTCACCTATCGCAACGATTATCTGGAAGTCATCGCCAGCGGCCGTACCCGCATGAGCAAGCCCTGGTACACCGTGCAGGAATCGGTGGCGGCCACGTTCAACAACCGGGCGGGCGGTTCCGTCAAATGGACCATAGGCACTACGGGCATTGAACTGGGAACCGAGGCCAACTACCAGTGGTACAACGGCTACACCACCCCTCAGGACCCTCAGCTGATATGGAACGCCAATATCTCCGTGCCCCTGTTCAAGCGCCAGGCCACGCTGTCCCTCAGGGCCTACGACCTTCTGGACCAGGCCAAGAACTTGCAGGTGGCCATTACGGACAACTACTATCAGGAGACCTTGAACAACACTTTGGGCCGATACGTAATGCTTTCCTTCACCTGGCGCTTCGGTAGCTTCGGCGGCCGGAACGGCCAGCGTGGCGGCTTCCGTCCCGGTCCCGGCGGGCCGCCCATGATGGGTGGCGGCGGTTTCGGCGGCCGCAGGTTTTAGCACAGGAGATTCTTCACTTCGTTCAGAATGACAGAATCGGTTCGTTCAGAATGACAGGTCTTTTTGTCATTCTGAGGCCGCAGGCCGAAGAATCTATCTTCTTTTATTTCCGGGGACGGAACAGGGCGGCGGCGCCCAGTAGGAGGAAGAGGAAGACGGACACCCTTCCCACCATGTCTCCGTAGCGCACGAAGAAGGTCTCCTGGTCACAGAGCTGCACAGTCCCTTCTAAAAGAGCCGGTTCCCACCACGGGGTCCGGCTTACGATTTGCCCCCGCGGATTGATAAGGGCCGATACGCCCGTATTGGCGCAACGGGCCACCCAGCGGCGCGTCTCGATGGCGCGGAGGCGGCTGTAGCTCAGGTGCTGCCGGTAGCCGGGGGTGTCGCCCCACCAGGCATCGTTGGTGATGACCGTGAGCAGCCGGGCGCCCTTCTTCACGTACCCCGTGCAGAATTCCCCATACACGGATTCATAGCAGATGGGAACACCCACCGGGGTGCCATCGGCCAGCTTGAGGCAGGAAATCTCCTTCTGGCCGATATCCTTGGCCATCAGCGTGCCGCCGCGGGACAGCCACTTCTCCAAGGGGATGAAAACCTGCGGATAGGGTGTGAGCTCCGTCCCCACCACCAGCTTGGACTTGTGGTAAATCTGGTATACGGCCGATGTGTCCGTGAGGATGGCGGAATTGTGAAAGAGCAGCCAGAGGTTGCGGCCGTCGGGCTGGACGCCCAGGTCGTAGGCGCAGGGGTGCGGACGGGCATAGGACAGGACGGGCTCCTGGGTGGAGGCTCCATACAGGATGCTGGCCTGGGGATGCGCTTTCAAGAAATTCTGGAAGCGGAGGAAGGTTTCGTGCCCCAGCACACGGTTGGTGGACACCTGCGAAGTGAAGGTCTCGGGAGCCAGCACCAGCGTGGGCTCGGAGGAGGACCAGTCGGCCTTTTCAAGAAGGGAGAGGTAGCGCTCGTCCTGCTCTTCCCGGCTCAGGGACTCGAATTTCTCGTAGGGGTCATAATTGGGCTGGCCGATCACCACCTTCAGCGTTTCTCCGCCGGGGGCGGGCTTCAGGCAGAGGGACCAGAGCATGGGGCCCGTCAGCACCATCAGGGTGCCGGCGAAGGCGCAGATGCGGGCCTTGGCATTCCATCGGCCCATCCGCCCGTCGGAGAGGGCCACCATGAGGCCGAAGAGGGAAAGGTTGGAAGCCCATACCCAGAGGGAGCCGCCCAGGGTGCCCAGCACGGAGTACCACTGGATAAGCCCCGTGGATTCCGCAAAGGCGTTGCCCAGCACCAGCCAGGGCCAGGAAATCTGGGCCGATGTCAGGTAAAACCGCTCCCAGGCCATCCAGGCGGCGGCCAGGTAGAGGTAGGGGAGGATGCCCCGGAGGCGCCGCTTCATCCAGCGGAAACTGCCGAAGATCACGCTCATCTGCAGGGCGTTGGCCAGGATGGCGAAGACGGCCCCGCCCACGGTGGCTCCGCTTATCCACCAGGTGGTGACGGCGTTCCACAGGACGAAGGCGGCGTAGTGCCACCACCAGAAATGTCTGACTTGGTGTTCCGTGGCCAGCCGCTCCATGATCAGAAGCGGCAGAAGGCCCACGAGGGCCAGGGCTCCGCAGTGCGGGACCAGCCACGGGAGGCTCATGAGGACCGTAAAGGCCAGGGTCAGGGAGATGAGGGTTCCTTTTTTCATGCTGCACAAAGTTATGAATAATTTTTCGTAACTTCGCAGGGATATTCATTTGTGGAAGTATGGCAGACAAAAAGAAAGTTGAGAATGTGGCAAAAGGCACCCGCTGGATTTGGCAGAATCTCCTGTTGGGCGTGGCTTTCATTGTGGTTCTGGGCATTCTGGCCGAAATTGGCCTCAATCTTGTTACGCGGCATGGAAAAACCGTCACCACTCCGGATTTCTCCAATCTCACGGTGTCCCAGGCCAGGCAGCTGGCCCGACAGTCGGACGTGAACGTGAAGGTGGTGGATTCCGTCTTTGTCCGCCGTCTGGCCGGAGGTGTGGTGTACCGCCAGCAGCCCAAGGCCGGAGACACGGTGAAAAAAGGCCGCAGCATCTTCCTTACCATCAACTCCGTGGTGCCCCGCAAAGTGGTGATGCCCAATCTGTACGGCTATTCCGTGACGGAGGCCCTGTCGG